>QMPN01000456.1 GCA_003648575.1 Bacteroidota bacterium | reverse complement strand
CAACCAGTGGGGTCAGGCCGAAGATGCTATTGGCAAAGGTAGTCTTGCCTGCCCCGTTCCTGCCCAGGATGGCAAGCCTCTCTCCACTGCCCAGTTCAAGGCTTACATCAGAAAGGATCGGATGCCCGTGATGGTATGCAGCAGTGATATTTATTATCTTGAGCATTACAGCAGATAGCTTTGTTTAACTTCATCATGTTCAAGGACCTCTTCCGGTGTTCCGGAGAACAGTATCCTGCCTTCAGCCATGTAATGGCAATGATCCACGGCCGTTTTAATAAAATTCATATTATGTTCGATAAGAAAAATCGTCTTCCCCCCTGCCTGCATCATATTCAGAAATTTATACAGCGTATCGAAAGACCCGGGATTGAGCCCCGATGATGGCTCATCAAGCAGTAGAAGATCATAATTCCCTACCAGCAATCCGGCAAGAGATAACATGCGCTGCCGGGCATATGAAAGGGATGAAGCGGCCTTTTCCCCGTCCTTCCACAGTTCCCTGAATTCATCAAATTCTTTCATGGCCTCATAGATATCCTGCTTCAACTCCCGGCCGGACTTCCTGTTCTTTACAGGGAACAGTACATTGTTGAATGGCCTTTCAGTCCAGGCCGGCCTTGCCTGTATCAGCAGATGATCTATCACACTCAGCTCACCAAAAACCCTTGTTCCCTGGAACATACGCCCCACTCCTCCGGATGCGATCCTGTGTGGAGTAGCAAGTGTACAATCGAGTGAGCTCTCTGCCTTATTGAAGACAACACTTCCGGCCTCCGGCCTTAACAATCCGGAAATAATATTGAACAAGCTTGTCTTCCCTGCTCCATTACCCCCCACCAGGGCAGTAATGCTACCCCTTTCCAAATTGGCCGAGAGGCCATTGATCACATTCTTATATTCATTGCCAAACACCCTTCCTCTTCTGCCATAATTTGCGGCAAAGCTTTTGTGAATATCTTTTATGTTGAGGATGGTATCCATGCTTATAATTTCAATTCTCCAATTATGCCATTTGGGCGGTATCGCATCACCAGGATCAGTATCAAACCAAAGAATATTTGCTTCATAGGTGCTGCAATATTTTCGGGCAGGCCCGCAAATCTCAGTAATTCCGGCACAACGATCACAAAGACAGCTCCGGCTATCGCGCCCCTGATCGTCCCGCTGCCTCCAACAAGTACGGCAATAAGAATAAATATTGATTCCTCCAGGTGAAAGCCACCGGGATAGATATAGGTCATGTATGTAGCAAAGATATATGACGCCCAGCCGATAAAAGCGCTCGATATCATGAATGCATATATCTTCAACCGCCGGGTATTCCTGCCCATGGTCTGCAAGGCAATTTCATCTTCCCGCAGAGCCTTTAATGTTGTTCCGTAGGGAGAATGATAGATCCTGTAAAAGATAAAAACCACGATGGCAGCCAATACCGTACTGAGAAACAGGAATGCAGCGGGCCCGTCCAGTTCAAGCATTCCAAATAATGACACCGGCCCGATCCCACCTATGCCCAGACTACCATTCGTGATGCTTGTAAGGTTGTTCAGCAATGCAAATATTATGAACTGAAAAGCCAGGGTTGCCAGGATAAAATAGTCACCTTTTAATCGTATCGAAGGGAGGGCGATCAGCAGGCTGATAAAGCCATTCACCAGCATTACCAATATCAGTGACGGAATCAATGACAGGTCCAGCATTATAATGCACAAAGCTGTGATGTATGCACCGATACCGTAGAAGGCCGCCTGCCCGAGTGAGATCATCCTCGACAGCCCTACTATCAATCCGCTTGCCACCGTCAGGATGACATATATGTTGATCAGTATGATTATGTGGCTCAGGTATCCCATTGTCAGAAAACCCTCGATTTTTCAGGGATAATTCCCTGTGGCCGGATTAACAAGAAAAGAAGCAGCATGATGAAAGTGACCATCATCACCCAGCGGCTGTCGAAAAAATACTCCGTCATTGCCTGCAACACACCCAGCAATATGCCACCGATCACAGGCCCGTCGAAGCGGCCGATCCCTCCTATCACCAGTGCCACGAAGGCGTTTATGAATATCGGGATCCCAAGATGGGGATTGATTCCAACATCCAGCCCGCTCAGGCCGGCTGCCGTGGCAACAAATACTCCCGACAAAAGGAAAAGAAACATTTTAAGCTTCTTTGTCCTCACCCCAAGAACACGGCTAAGGACCTCATTGTCGCGCAATGCCCTGATCCTGATCCCCATGACCGAATACTTCAGATACAGGAAAAACAATCCCATCAGCATCAGGCAGACCAACAGGCTCAGGAGCCTGTATCCGGAAAGGAAAAACCCATATTCCAGCATAGCACCTGAAAGCTTGAGATCCGGGTATCTTGCGACATTCCCGAAGAAAAGTTCTGACAGGCTGACCAAAAGAATAAGCATACCTACAGAGCTGACCATAATAGAATTATGCGACCTGCCTCTTTTCATTAATGGGGCATAGAGAAAGGCTTCGCAGGAAACACTGAGTATTGCAGCAGCCACTATGGCCATGAGGAAGGATGCGATAAGCGGCCAGTGCAGGTATTCCATGAAGACATAGAGTATGTATCCTGCCCAGACATAGATCCCTGCATATGCAATATGGAAAATACGGGTAGTATTATATACCAGGGAGAAACCCAGCGCTGTGAGTGCTATCAGGCTTCCATTTACAATACCGTTTCCCAGAAACTGCAGGATCATGTAACAGTAATTATTGTTTTACGTACTCTCAATTCGTGAGTACAAAGCAAATATATGACATTTTGCACTTGCCGTACATAGCATTCATATTTGCTCAATTACTTGCATTTATTGCATTAATATTCGTAATTTTGCACGCTCAAAAGGTCGCGTAGCTCAATTGGATAGAGCAGCAGCCTTCTAAGCTGCCGGTTGTGGGTTCGACTCCCGCCGCGATCACAAAAAGCCTTC
Source organism: Bacteroidota bacterium (assembly GCA_003648575.1). The sequence goes on along the minus strand of QMPN01000456.1, from coordinate 304 downwards.
GCAGTTGCGAAGGCTTCTTCATTAGGCGATTGTCGATTGGGTGAAAGAAGATTTTTGATGGGATATTTGATGGCTCATTGAAAATGGATAAATCTACAATCAAAAATTATATCAGCAATCAAAAATTAAAAATCCTATCGAAAATCGACAACCGACAATCCTATCGAAAATCGACAACCGACAATCGACAATCACTACCAAGCCTGTAGATAAAAACTGTCATCCTGATTCCACAGAGCGAAGCGAGGCGGGATTGTAGATGTGGGCTATGATCTGCTGTTAGCCCTGTTATTTTATTATTCTT
>QMPN01000455.1 GCA_003648575.1 Bacteroidota bacterium | reverse complement strand
TACATTGATAAACATCGTAAAGAGAGCTTCCTCGATGCCCATTTGAAGATTAATGGAAAATGGCGGTTTGGCTCCTCCGGTGAAGATTTGCAGCGCCTCCTGATGACCTGAAGCAAAATGCATGAACCAGCTGGCCGAAATAAAGACAGAAATGGCAAGGGATATCATGGAGAGAATGCCGACAAATCCTGTGTTCTTTTTTTTGAATAATCCAAGCAGAAAAGCTGTTCCCAGCAGTACGGCGATAATGTAAATAGGATTTACCATTTCAAAGAGTTGTATTGATTGATTTCTAAGGATTTGTTTTGTCTGAACAGTTTCAGAGCGTAGGTAAGCAACAAGGCTGTGATTCCAACACCGATAACGATGGCAGTGAGTACAAGTGCCTGGGGAACAGGATCTGTGATCTGGTCAACTGCATCGGACTTGCTTACTGCACTGTCGATGATAGGAGCCGTACGGTTCCTTATATATCCAATAGCCACCAATAACATGTGTATGCTGGTATCGATAATGCCAAAACTGATGATCATCTTAATGATGTTTTTCTGCGAAATTATGCCCCACAATCCTACCATCAACAACAGAAAACCCGCGAATACAGTAATGTATTCTATTTCAAGATATTGTATCATCTTTCCTCTGAATTTGGTTAAGTTCAAGAATGATCGTTGATAATTCAGCCCCTACTTTCAGTCCGATCAAGCTGTATATGACAGGGATGGCTCCTCCACTTAACAAGTGGCCAAATTTACCTAAGGGGAGGATGTGATTGTCAAGGAATCCTGCGGCCAGAATGATCCCAAGTATCCCAATCAAGACAAAAGAAAACCCTGAAATAGCTTCTGTAAATTCCAGCAGTCTGTGTCCTATTTTCCTTTGAGAAATTGAGATCAGCAAAAGGATGAAGGTGGAAGCAAGCACTGCTCCTCCCTGGAAACCGCCCCCGGGAGTGAGATGACCATTGATAAAGATATATACACCAATCAGGGTGATCATTGGAATCAGCACCTTTGCAGCTGTGATTAGAAACTCACTTGATTGCCTGAGGGGCACTGTTTTCGAGTCTTTTTCGGTTCTGAGCAGCAGTCCGATGATGGCTGCAGTGAGGAAAAGGATGGTCACCTCTCCAAGGGTGTCCAGCCCCCTGTATGTGACCACCACCGAAGTAACCAGGTTGGCGGCACCAGTTTCATCCGGTCCTTTTTCCGCATAATAGGAGGCTGTCTCATTCAAAGTCGTCCGGCTATCATAATCCTTGTACAGGTTGAACATCATCCAGGTCATGGTCCCAATGACCACAAGGAGCAGGCTATTTCTTAATATCTTCATGACGGATTTTATTAAGCACATAAAAGAATATGGCAACGGTGAGTACACTTCCAATGGAGGCTTCAGTTATAGCCACATCGGGTGCGGCGAGAAAAATATAGGCTACAGAAGCAAACAGACTGATAATTCCGGAAGCAATGACTGCTACCTGCAGGCTCTTATGATAGATGGCCACGAAAGCCATCACCAGTATAACAACAGATATCAGGATAATGAGGACTGATTGGATCATGATTCTTTTTCTTTAGAGGTTGGAGCTTTCTGTCGATCCTCTTTCAATGCATCGATGTTTGTCTTATCAGAAAGCGGGATTCCGATGAAATGGGCTGCTCTTCCCAACACATGAGAGGAGACCGGGTTGGAGATCATCACAAAGACGATCAGTAAGATGATCTTCATCAACCAGTCGGGATGCACCAGTCCAACACCCAACAGGGTAAGCATTGAACCAAGTGTAGTCGCTTTCGTTCCGGCCTGAATGCGGTTATAGATATCGGGCATCCGGAGCAGGCCAATGGCCGCAAATAGAATAAAAAGTGATCCTATCAGGCTGAGAATGGCTCCTGTTATTTTTAAGAACTCCATGTTATAAGCTTTTTTCGAGATATTTAGCTACAATGATCACCCCAATGAAACTCAGTATGGCATATATAATAGAGACATCTATATAGATGCCTCTATCTAAAAAATGAGCCAGAAGGACGATCAGCCCTATGCTGCTGATGGTGAGAACATCCAGGGCCACTACCCTGTCGGCAATTGTTTTCCCTTTCAGGAATCGAACAATGACCAGCAGGAATGAAAGTCCTATGATCAGTATTGCAATTGAAAAAATGATATTAGCCATAAATTACCTCCAGATATTTTTCGAATTTTCTGATTACCTGTTGTCCGTACTGCTCCGCATCTGCCGTATCCACATGCACACAATGTATGTAAAGGGTATCACCTATGATGTCGATGGTGAATGTGCCCGGTGTAAGTGTAATTGAATTGGCAAGGATCAGTCTCGCCATGTTGGACTTCAGGGATGTGTTTGCTTTTATGATGCCCGGTTTGATGGGGAGTGAAGGGCTTAGCACCAACTTTACCATGACAAAATTTGCCTTGATCAGCTCCCTCAAAAAAACAGCCAGGAAATAGATTGCATAAAGAAATGCCTTTGGGGTGAGATTCAGATCGTTGAAAACCAAACACTCCCGGCAAAGCAACAAGGATATGGCAAGAGCGATCAGGGCTCCCGATACCAGGTATTCTGTTGAGATCGAGTGGTTAAGTATTAACCAGGCAGCAAACAGAATGGTAAATATGATGATGACGGCCTTAAACTTCATTTTATACGATTTTGTTTTATATCAAAATTCCCTGTTTTGTATATTTTTTCATGTTTATCAGAAATTCTTCATGAATTTTGGTGAGCTGTTGTATTTCGAGGCCGGTTCCATAGATCCTCAGGAAGTCTACAAATTTTGGTTTTCCCACCCAGTAGCCAATGGCACCGTCGAAGTTTTTAAATTTGCTGTTTGATTTTTGATAGGTGAGCAGTTTTTCAAAAAGTGTCCAATTGATGCGTTCCGGAATTTCCAGGTAGTACAGCCCTTTTGAATCTGTATTTTCATACAAGCCCTCTCCAATTTGACGAAGCTCAAAAAAGGCCTTAAGGTTCATATAGGCGAGGAAACTTTTCGTGGGTTTATTCTTCAGGAGTTTAAAATTTTGCTGACTGAGGAATTCAAAAACCGTCAGCAGCTGTTCGGGTGCGATTTCTTTTACCCGGAATGAGTGGACATACCCACCCTGCATTTGAATGACAGCCGGACAAATTTTCACAGAAATTTCCGATTGCATTTCCAGGCTTATTCTGCAAAGAAACCCCTCATCAAACGGTAAGCTGTATTCAAAAGGCAGGTAATATGAATACTCTTTGCAGC
>QMPN01000454.1 GCA_003648575.1 Bacteroidota bacterium | reverse complement strand
TGAGCACAACGGTAAAAACCCCTCCGATATACTTGGGCGTTACATGAGAGATCTTTCGGATGATATCAGCGGTATCGTCTTCCCTTTCTGTTGGAACTGCCATGAGGATAAATTTGTAGAATTTATCCCTGTAATACAGCATGTAAAACATGAAGACGGGCATCAGCCCAAGCGTGAAGAGTGTGCTCGTTGTTCCTTTGAAAATAGATTGTGTGAAATTGCTCGAGGTGTTGAACATATTGTTGACCGATTCATGGATGAGCGTATTCTGTGAATGAATGGTGTATCCGAAAGTCCCTTCTATAAATTCCCCAAGCTGATCGATATTATTATGTGCCTGTGCAACCAGGCCTGGCATATCCTGTGTGATTCGTCCAACATTTCTATATATGAGAAACATGATCAGGGAGAGGATTCCCAGAAAAAGTAGTATGCTTAATAGATTGGCCAGGACCCTCGGAAAATGTGCCTTTTTCTCCAGAAAAGTTACCAGTGGAAAAATTAAGTAGCTGAAGATTACTCCCAGTATCAATGTACTCAGGAAGCCTTTTGCCACGATGATTCCGTAAAAGAAAAGGATGATAAACAGCAATACGGAAGTGAGTGTAATTATTCTTGGTGGTTTGTTCAACATAGCGGGCAAATTAATAATTATTCGGATATTTGATGGAGTTAAAGGTAATGATTTTGAAGAATTAAAAAAAGCAGCCATGACAATTAGAGAGGCACAGAATATTATAGATCAATGGATCAACACCACCGGAGTGAGATATTTTAACGAGTTGACCAACACCAGCATCTTGATGGAAGAGGTGGGTGAAGTAGCCCGTATCATGGCCAGAAAATATGGTGAACAATCTTTTAAAGAAGGGGAGGATGACAAAGACCTTGCTGATGAATTTGCTGATGTGCTCTTTGTGCTGATCTGCCTCGCCAATCAAACGGGTGTCGATCTGACAGATGCCTTGAAAAAAAACCTGGAAAAGAAAACAAAACGGGATGCGGATAGGCATCTAAAGAATCAAAAACTTCGATAATTTGTTGTTGTCTTCGACTAATCCTACTTTCTGGTGACCGGTAACCGGTAGCCGGAACTGGTCATATCTTCATCTCATTCAGTAATATACAGACGTATTCCTGAGACAGCCCTTGCTTCCTGGTAGAGAGTTTTTTGACTGCTGCCTGTAGCACTTCAGAATTCTCTGGATGTTTGCGAATGAACTTTTTTATTTTTTTCTCCAGATTCAGGCTGTCATGCCATGATCCGGCGATCTCACCCAGTTCTCTCAGCCGCTCCACAGGTATTCTTATCTGATCTTCTATGGGTAGGCTGCTGTCGAAAATATTATTCAGGTAATTGATATCCTTGAGCTTAGTGCGGATGTTATGCAACCTCTTTTCTTTGGTGCTGCTATGGAAGATTTCATGAACATCATGTTCCATGTTCGAGAGCAACTGAAGACCTGCATAAAGGTATCTCTGTGCAGAAACTCCTTCGAGGGCGTGACCCAGGCATGATTCGATCTCACCTAATGTTTCGGATTTAAAAACATCAAGTGCCCGCTCAAATTTCTTCCTTTGTTTAGCTTCCCGCCGATCAAGATCGGTGAGGAGGGGCTCAAATCCCTGCTTATGTTCCTCTTTAAGCAATTGTCTTGTTACCTGTGTATCCCTGAGCCTTCCTGAGCTTTTGAACAATTTATTAATCTCGATGACCTGGCTTGAACCATCAAAAGAAGCGGGATTGATCATAGCCGTAAGCCTGAGCACCACGCGTATCCTTTTTACACTTAAGCGCAGATTGTGAATAGCTTCAATATCCAGAGGGTCCTGGCAAAGCAGGAGGTTCTCTTCAATGATCTGTCTGTGTTTTTGGAAATAGTCAATGATCCGGATAGACATAGGTTTGCAAAGGTACAGATTTACCTTACAACCGTAAACTGACAACAGTAAACTGTCAACTAACTCAACACTCAACCCCCAACACTCAAAACTATTTCCTTATCTTCGGGATGTAATAATTATGTTATGGTTATAAAGTGGTTTGTTTCACATCAATGGAAGCAGCTGAGGCGATCGCCCTTCTGGCAAAAGAACCTGGCGATCAATATTGTTCTTGGCTTTGTTATCCTGCTGGTATTATTGGAATTGCTAGGTCTGGGGCTCTTGCTTCCTACCATACTTTCCGAGACCTACCCGGATCAGAATCTGGGTTTACTCTTTAATGGAATGCTGCTCTATTACCTGGCCGTCGACCTCATAATGCGCTATCTGATGCAGGGATTACCCGTGATGGCAGCGCAGCCCTATTTTCACCTGCCGGTGCGAAAATCGGTGATCGTGAACTATATGTTGGCTAAGTCCAAGCTGTTCATCCTGAACTATTTGCCCTTACTGATATTCATCCCCTGGGCTGTAAAGGTGGTGGCAGTCGACTATTCACCTGCTCAGGCCCTGCAATGGCTGTTTGGGATCATCTTCCTCATATTTACGAATAACTTCATAATCGTGTATGTGAAAAGGCAGATCTTTTCCAGGCCCTGGATCGTTGCTGTATTCGGTTTTGTAGTTATTGGATTCATATTGCTGGATTCCATTGGGGTGTATTCCATATCTTTAATTTCAGGGAAATTGTTCCAATATCTGATAACAGTGTCCTGGGGCTTTCTGGTACCACTACTGCTTTTACTATTGGTTTACCTGCTGAACTTTGCCTACCTCAGATCGAGAATGTATATCGAAGAAATCAGCATAAAGAAACAGCGTAGGGTGGATTCCATGGCTGGGATTTCATACCTGAAAAGCCTGGGTAGGGTAGGAGAACTGATTGCTTTTGAACTTAAACTATACATGCGGAATAAACGATCGAAGTCGCTACTTTATCTGATGCCAATTTTCCTTGCGTATGGTTTTTTCTTCTACCCACAGGATATGTATTTGAAAATGGGTGGTATGATAATATTTGTAGGGATATTTATTACCGGGGGCTTTGGTATGAGCATTGGAAATTATTTCCTTGGATGGGAAAGCAGTTTCTTTGATGCTATCCTGGCCAACAATATAGATTTCGACAAATATTTCAGGGCAAAATATATGATCCTCCTGGGAACGGCTGCTTTCTCTTATGTGGTTACTATTCCCTATGCCTTCTATGGCTGGGAGATCCTCTATATCAACACTATGTGCTTCCTGATGAACATCGGAATAAGTGCCCATATTATCCTGATCTTTTGCAGCAATAATAAAAAACGCATGGATCTGAGCAG
>QMPN01000453.1 GCA_003648575.1 Bacteroidota bacterium | reverse complement strand
GTTTTTTTATAGAAGATAGCAGAAGTGGCTGGTAGATGGCGAATATCGAATATCGGATATCGGATATCGGATATCGGATATTAGAACTACAAGGTAAGCCTATGTACCCCGATGGGATAATCCCGGTCGATAAGGGAAAGGATGGCCTGGTAGTCTTCATGCTTATTCACAAAGTCAATGTTATTGGTATCGATGATCAGCACGCGCAGATTGTTCATCTTGCGGATATGATCAAAATAACCTTCCTGGATATTTTGCAGGTAGGAGTCCTGTATCTCCTGCTCATATGACCTGCCACGGCTTTTGATATTACGCTGCAGGTTGGGAACCTCCAGGTAAAGATAAACAAGCAGGTCGGGCCTTGGCAGGAATTCATCTATGATGGTGAACATCGTGGTGAATAGAGCATACTCATCAGACTGAAGATTGTTCCTGGCGAAGATGAGGGACTTGTTGAAAAGATAATCAGATATTGTAAAGGTCTTGAAAAGGTCTTGTTTGGTAAGTTGCTCCTTCAGCTGCTGATAACGTTCAGCCAGGAAGGACATCTCCAGCGGGAAAGCATACTTGTCGGGTTCCTTATAAAACTTGGGCAGAAAGGAGTTGTCTTCAAATTGCTCCAGGATAAGTTTCCCGTTGAATTGTTCCGAGATCATAGTAGCCAGGCATGTCTTGCCGGCACCGATATTCCCTTCTATGGCAATATAGTTATACCGCATCGTCTGCCTCCTTCTTTTCGCAGCAGGAGCAGCTGCAATTGCTTGCTTCTGTAACCAGGCTGTCATCAGGACAAGCATCCAGTAATTCCTTTACACTCTTGTGCAGGATGGGATGAACCAGCCCGGCTGCTATTGTTGAAAGCGGCAGAAGCGTAAACCGCCTCAGGTGTAAAAGTGGATGGGGGATGGTAAGGTCAGGATCTTCAATCACAAGATCATCATAAAAAAGGATGTCGATATCCAGTGTTCGTGATTCATATTCTTCTATATTGCGCCTTACACGTCCACATTTGTCTTCAATCTTAAGCAAGGTCTTTAGTAATTCATGTGGCTCCAGGGAGGTCTTCACCTTTAAGGTTTGGTTGAGAAAGGGAGTAGGGTGATCGAAACCCCATGAAGAAGATTCGAAAACCGATGAGCATTCTACAATCTCACCGGCGAGCTTACCGATATAGGTAATTGCACTTTGCAGGTTTCCGGCACGGTCGCCCAGGTTACTCCCTGAAAGTAAATACGCAATACTCATCAAAGCTCGTTTTATTTGAGTCAAATTTACGACAAGATTTTGGATTATAATTTCTAAAAACCTACTTTTATCAGCCTAATTGAAAACAAGAACTTCACTAAATACAAAATCATGAGAGATTTCTTCAAATTCATGCTGGCTTCCATGCTGGGATTCATTCTGATCGGCTTGATCATATTCTTCATCTCCCTGGGCCTTCTGATTGGCCTTATGTCATATGTTGAACAGCAGGAAGTGCTTGTACAGGAAAATACCGTGATAAGGATTGATCTGAAAGACCCTGTGCCTGAACGAACACCCAAGGAAGATATGTTGTCGGGGATTGCCACAGGCTCTTTTAAAACCATCCTGGGACTTAATGATATCCTCAGTAACATATCGGATGCGAAGGAAGACGATAATATAAAAGGCATCATCCTGAATGTAAATATTGTGCCTACAGGGATCAGCACCCTGGAGGAGATCAGAAAAGCCTTACTTGATTTTAAAGAAAGCGGGAAATTTGTCCTTTGCTATGGTGAATACATGACACAGGCAGGCTATTATATTGGTTCTGTGGCTGATGAAGTATATCTCCACCCCGGAGGATTTATTGATTTCAAAGGACTGAATGCCAATGTTATGTTTATCAAAGGCCTGTTGGATAAGCTGGATATAAACATGCAGATCGTTCGTCATGGGAAATTCAAGAGCGCCGTTGAGCCACTCATGCAGAAGGAAATGAGCCCGGCGAACAGGGAGCAGTACGCTACATTTATAAATGCTATATGGGGCAGTATGCTGGATCAGATTTCTTTGACGAGGGGTTTGAGTGTGAATGAACTGAACAGCATTGCTGATGGCCTCCAGTCATACGATGCTGACGAAGCCCTGAATAAAGGCCTTGTCGACGATATCGTTGACCGTCCCGGCTATCGTAAAGTCTTAAAGAAGAAGATGAATGTCGAGGACCTCGATGAAATCAATATCATTTCACTGAATCAGTATTCTCGTGTAATGAAGACCTTCTCGTTGAGCAAGGACAAGATAGCAGTAATCTATGCGACCGGAAGTATTGGGAGCGGTATGGGAAGCAATAAAGAGATCGGTGCTGATAAGTTTGCCGAAACCATTGCGAAGGTGACCGGTGATGAAAGTGTGAAAGCGGTAGTCTTAAGGGTAAATTCGCCCGGTGGGGATGCCCTTGCTTCAGACATCATATGGCGGGAACTCGACCTTTTAAATGTAAAGAAGCCCGTAATCATCTCCATGGGTGATGTGGCTGCATCCGGTGGTTACTGGATCTCCTGTGCTTCTGATAAGATTCTTGCTAATTCTACAACGCTTACCGGTTCCATCGGTGTTTTCGGGGTGATCCCCGACTTTGGCTTGTTTATGGAAAACAAGCTCGGTATTACCTACGACCGGGTGGCCACCAATGAACACTCCGGATTCCCGGCCATCATGCGTCCGCTGGATTCTTTCGAACAACAGGTGTTGCAGAACAAGGTGGAAAAAGTGTATGATCTGTTTCTGCTCAGGGTATCGAATAACAGGGATATGACAGAGGAAGAGGTGGATAAGATCGGAGAGGGCAGGATATGGAGTGGGGTGGATGCCCTTGAGATCGGCCTGATAGATGCACATGGCGGACTTACTGCATCCATCAACCTGGCTGCTGAGATCGCCGGATTAGAGGATTATCGCGTAATTGAACTTCCTGTATTGAAAGACCCTTTAGTACAAATGTTTGAAGACATGTCGGAAGGCGTCTATACTACTGCCCTGAAGTCTGAACTGGGACCTTTTTATCATGACTATACCCAGATTCAATCTGTTCTGAAATGGGAAGGCGTACAGGCACGCTTGCCCTACCAGTTGTACATCGACTAAGAGAACAGGAGCAATTTTGAATTTTGAGGTTTAAATTTTAAATTTCTGCATCTAACTTCAAACTTCTGACTTCAAACTTCAAACTTCTATTTAAACCGATATCCATACCATTTCCCCATGGCATAATCGCCATCTTTGGATACAAAAATATG
>QMPN01000452.1 GCA_003648575.1 Bacteroidota bacterium | reverse complement strand
AAATTTTCTCAGGTTGTTAATCAGGGTTATCGGGGGCCGGGTCGTTACCGGCCCCTATTTTATTATGAAGGAAGAGAAATCAAAAAAAATACCTGTTGGAATCGGATACGTCCTGGGGTTTGTATTCGGACTGTCTGTCATGATCTGCTTTGCGGTGGGTATAGGCATGACCTTCTTCGGGATACTGCTGGGCTTATCCTTCAGCCTTAGCATAGGGATTGCGTTTGAATGTGCTTTTGCTGGTGACAGGCGCCTGCCATTATTTCAAAAGGTTTTGCTTTCATTATCTGTAGTCCTGCTCATCCTCTCTGTTGTTTCTTTACTGCTCTGGAACGGAATATAAGATTTTCGCTTAAACTACCGCTTCAAAAACTAAACAATTCAGCCTTTCGAATTGTTAGTTTAGATGCTTGTTAGCAATTGGATTGTAAGATAAATGAGCCATAAGCGACAAAGTTTAAAATGAATGTTATGAGATACATCGGATAATTTTCAGGGAAACTTTTTGAGCGATCCCTCCTCAAAAGCCCATTCGGGGGTATATAAGGTTTCTCCTTCACCAAGCCGGTACCAGGGGCTGATATTCCGGTCGAGGGGATTCACAAGTATATGGATGTCCTGGGCAGGCATATAGCTTTGAGCGATTATAAATAGTTTTTCGCCATTTGCATTGACGGCCACATCCACTACGATCACCGCATGTCCCGGGCTTCCTCCCTGGATAAATACATATCCCGCCTGAATGTTCTCCAGAAGTGCGGGTACCAATTCATTGTCCAGCGACAAAGAACCGGCATACATAAATACCATTTCAAGGTAATTATGAAAAGATTTATCAGAATCCGATGGGTCTGCTGTTTTCTGCCAGCTGACCTCATTTCCACTTACAGAACAACGATAGCCGTTCTTCCATTTGCTCCAAACCGCTGGAGTGCCATTGGTAAAATTAAATGAGATTTCTTCCCCCCTTCCAGATGTACGAAGATATTCAGCCCTGAGCCTCATCACTGCATCAGCACATTGTTGCAGGTCTTTTGTCCCAACACTAAGGTCGATCACCGCTTCTGCCACCCAGGAATTTGGCTTTTTCCGCCCATCATAATACTGCACTTTTGTACCATGAGGTTTTAAAGGAAGAAGGCGTAAATACCATGCAAAACTGTTGCTGTCAGCAATTGGTCTGTGATATTTATCAGGTGAAGAGAAACGGGTCAAAACTATTTTGCCTTCCCGATTTATGATGAGGGAATCCAGGTTTACCTGATCCTGCTGTGTAGTACGCCCGGAACAAGATACCAGGAAGACAAATAGTATGATGCTTATGAAGTGCATATTAATGATAACGCAGCATTCTGGGTCAAATTATTATTCTCCCTTTAGCCCATCAAACACCAGGGTCATGTAATAGAGCCCCCCAACACTTGCACTCCCAAAGCTTGTGGTGTACCAGTCGTTGATCACATTGGATCCTCCGATCTTTAGCGTGGTATAGAGGGATTCGAAAGTGTAACTCACCTGGGTGTCGAGGGTGGCATATGATGGTATTTGTGCAACGCCGAAAGCGGATTCCCATAAAAAAGTATCCTGCCAGCGGTAGCTGACCTTAAAGCCGATCTGATCGAGGAACTGACGTTTGCCAACACTCAGGTTAAAGCGGTAGCGCGGAGTATTAAAGCGGGATTGAAATCCCGGAGGGCGGTCTTTGATCGATTCCAATGCATTATAGGCTACATTTCCGCTGGCAAAAAATCCTTTTGGCAAAAGCATATCCAGCCCAAGGGCCCAGCCCCATGCCGTTACCGGCTCGTCGGTGCTGATGGTGGTCTGAAATCTTCTTTCATCATCCTCATAGGGGTTTTGAACCAGCACCTGGGCAGCCAGGAAGCCATTATACCTGTTTACAAAAGCATATGAATCCAGGAAAAGGAGCTTGTTGAGAAAGAGTCCTTTATATCCGATCTCATAGGCAATGACGCGTTCAGGTTCAAACTCAGGGATCACAAAGGGACCATCATCCATAACAGGCTTACCTGTTACGGGGTTGGCGCTGCTCAAAGGATATACCGGGTTGGTATTGAACCCATACAGATCATGTACCTGTGGCAGGCCGCCGATCACCCTGTAAGCACCTACATCGAGATTCACCCACTGGTCGGCAATGGATGGAAAACGATAGGCTGTTTGTATAGAACTCCTGATGGTATGGTCCAGGTTTTTATCAATCGAATATACAAGGGAAAGCCGCGGTGTAGCCCTTCCCTTAAAATATTGATTCTTGTCGTAGCGTGCTGCCAGGGTCACCCGGAGGTGATCATTCAGAAATTGACGATTCAGCTGCACATATCCTCCATATTGGTTAATGCCGATAGGGTTTCCGGGGGTGTCGGCAAACACGGTTCCTTCGCTGTTGATATTATAATTTCTGTAGCTGATACCGGCCTGAAGGTCGAACCATGGGATATACCTGCTGAAGTGATACATGCCTTCGGTATGGAACATTTTGCTTTTATCCAGGACCATTGCTCCGCCCTCTGCAATGGATGTACTAACGACCTGTTCAAAATATTGATTAAACTCTTCCGAATCTGCATAAGGGAATGCATTTTCTGACGGATTGAATATGTTGCCGTGTTCATCGCGGTTTTCAGCTACCAATCGCGCAAATTTCAGGGCATCTTCTTCTGATGCTCCCAGCAGGATCTGTTGTGTGTAGGACGCGATATAATCCTGGAACCATTCTTCACTTGGTTTCCAGGCCTCATTGATCATGGCTCCTGCCCCGCCCGCATTATAGCTGTCGCCGGAATGCTCCCAAACATAGTATGAGCGCACATAAAAATCAGGATTATTCACTTCTGCCTGAATGTTCGACATCCTGAAGTCTTCAAATGCGAAGCGGTTCTGTGCAGTGTAGACACTGCTTCCGCTGCCGGTCCCACCTCGTAATATTGCTTCATAATTATTCCCAAAACGATAGTGCAAGGCTGCACTAAAGCGCATGATACGCGTATTGTAATCTACCAGGTCTTTTTCTTCCCAACCGGTACGCGTAATGATCTGATCAGGGAAGAGGTGGAGGTTGTCATCGATAAAGGATTCATATTCCGGTGTACCCGGAACGAGTCCACGGGCATCGGCCACGCCGGCCAATACCGCTGGAGCCACTTCCTGCAGGTTTACAGGGACTACAATGTCATCCCCATAAACATTCACCCCATCGTAACCCTCATTGGATTCCCTGGTGGAGTTTAGATCATCCAGACGGTATTT
>QMPN01000451.1 GCA_003648575.1 Bacteroidota bacterium | reverse complement strand
GCTGCATATGATCATAAAGAAGGATAAGGACCTTGAAACGGCGAAGTGGAATGCTAATTATTTGTATGGACTGGATGAGATGGAAAAGGAATATGAGGATATGGAAAGCTGGAACTTTGGCATCCCTGCTCAAAACATTGCCACTTACCCTTTCATACCTTTCTGCCACACTGCCACCGGCGAACGCCTGGTATTTGTCAACTTGCAAGGGGATGAAAAAGAGTCGAAGGTCCTGGATGCCTACCATGAGGAAAGCCCTGCGACATGGGGTGTGGTTGCCGATGATTTCACTGAATTTCTCAATGCATATACTTCAGCATCCGGATATCCTGATGTACTGGGTGACCTGGAACGGGGAAATGCGCTAGATATCATTGATCCTTTAATGGAGGAAGAAGAGAAAAAAGAAAGCCCTGAAGAGGTCATAGCACGTACAACTGCAAAATTGAAAGTATCCCCGAATGATTCCTGGAAATTAATACTGCGTGGCATGGCATACAAGGATCTTGGCAAAGCTATGGAGGCATTGGCTGATTTCAACCGTGGCATAGAACTGATCAGCGACGATGCTTTTTATTATTTCAGCCGTGGGGACCTGTATCTCTCTGTCAATAAGAACAGGGCTGCTTTGATCGACTTCGACATAGCGGTAAAACTCGAACCTGAGGACACGCTCTATCTTGGATCAAGGGCGGCGGTATTGCTTACAATGGGGAAGCTTTCTGCCGCACTTGATGATGTAAACAAAGCCATCAGTATCGATGAAAAGGATATCCTTGCTTATATGGTAAGGGAAAATATTTACATCGCCCTGGGCGAGACGGACAAAGCAGAAGCCGATGCCCTAAAGATTGAAGAATTACAACAAGAAGAAGATTAAGCATTATTCTTTGAACTTGAACCCGATACCCTGCCTGCCACCTTTCACTTTCCCGGGCTCGAATTCCTCGACATCAGCAAGGTTTAATGTAGCCATTTCCACTTTTGTGCGCTTAGCTTTTGCCATGTCAGCCATGCGCAATTCGTGGTTTCTGTATGCTTTCTCCACCATCTTGCGCATTGTACGGGCATTGCCGAAAAATTTATTGCGTCCGGCATACAAATGTGCAATATACTTTTTAATATGCGCCTCAGCTTTCTTATCAGCCTTCAGCCCTTTTTGAGCAAGCATGCCCACGGCAATGGTCCATAGTTCCTCTTCGCTGAAGTCTTCAAAATGATATGTGCGGTCGAAACGTGACTTTATCCCCGGATTCGATTCAAGGAATCGCGACATATTATCGGGATAACCTGCTGCTATAACGGCAAACTCACCCCTGTGATCTTCCATCTCCTTGATAAGGGCAGCAATAGCCTTCTTTCCAAAGTCAGCACCACTGCCATGTGCGGCACTGTCGGTAATGGAATAGGCCTCATCAATGAACAGCACCCCTCCCATTGCCCTTTTGATCAAATTCTTTGTCTTATCGTATGTCTGCCCAACAAATCCTGCCACAAGATCGCTGGCATCGGCGTCGATCAGGTGTCCCCGTTCGAGGAGTCCCAGCGCCTTATAAACCTTGCCCATTATCCTGGCAACGGTGGTCTTTCCCGTTCCGGGATTACCCATGAATATCCCATGCATGCTGAATGCCTTGAGTATGTCGCGGTCTATCTCACGATAGTATTTGGTCAAACGGATCAGCTCGTTTACTTCCTGCTTTATTGATTGCAATCCGGTTAGTGCATTCAACTCTTCCATTGCCTGGTCGAGCAGGGCTTTATCTACATCCAGCTTCAGCCTTTCCTGCAGGTTCCCTTTGGAGAGGTCTTCAATATCTTCGGCTTCTATCAGTCTAAGCATTTCTTTGGTCAGCTCATCCTCGTCATATTTCCTTACCAGGCGCACTCCAAGGTTCATCTTGGCCTCATCCACCATGGAGTGTACCAGGCGTGCATTACCGAAAGTACGATCACGCTTGCGGAAGGCATCCGTAACGATCTTTTTAAGCTGTTTTTCAGCATCGGGCGACAGGGCAACATCCTTCTCATCCGCAGCAAAATGAGCGATGTCTACCAGTTCATCCGGTGTGTAGTCGTTAAAATGAAAATGGTTACGGAAACGTGATTTCAGCCCGGGATTGGAATTGATAAAACTATCCATCTCCTTCGGGTACCCGGCCACCATAATAGCAATATCACCGGGGCCGTCACTCATTTCGGTGACCAGCTCGGCTACGGCCTCAGTCCCGAAGTCATTCGATGACCCATCTTTGTACAACATATAAGCTTCATCGATGAAAAGTATCCCACCTCGTGCTTTCTCAATGTTGGCTTTGGTGTCCTTGCCCGTCGTCCGTACAAATCCGGAGATCAGGTCACTGCTATCAACCGCATGCACATGCCCTTTGGACAGCAGCCCCATGGCATGGTATATTTTCCCTAGAAGTTTTACCACAGTAGTCTTTCCCGTGCCCGGGTTACCGGTAAAAACGCTGTGCAGGTTAAGCTCATCCTCATCATCTTCCAGGCCTTTTTCTGCCCTGTATTGCAGGAAACTCACGTAATCTACATAATCCCTGACCTTATTCTTGATCTCCTTCAAGCCAACCAGCCTGTCCAGATCGGCAAGGATCTCACTGAGGGGCCTGTTGTCGATCTCTATATCATCATCACTTGTTTTTGCAGTATCCTCTTCTTCTTCCGAGCCTTCGGTAGCCGGTACAGGCTCATCTTTTTTCTTATTCGAAACCACGGTCTGTCCGTAGAACTCCGAAACTTCTGCATTGAGGAGGGCTTCATAATCGCTCATTCTTTCAAGATGCTTATCCCCAACCTTGAATGGGATCATCGCTACCACCTGATCCATGAAAACAACTTCAACGCGGTAATTGTCGTGTATCCATGAATCTCCATCAGCACTCCCCCACCCTACGGAGAATGCGAATATTTCGCCGGGACCCAGATCCGGAGTGGCATAACCAAAACTATCGGCAACCCCTGCAAGAATTCCGGTATCGTCATAATAGTTAAAGAAAAGCTCACACAGCCATTCATCAGGAAGCTTGTTGGTGAATTTAAGCTCCGTCATGATATAGCGGGTTTCCACTTTGCCAAACTCCTTCAGGTATACCCTCTCATCCTCAGGCAGGTCACCTGCAGGTGCCTCATAGGTTTTCAGGGAAGCGACCTCAAAATAAGGGTTTTCCTTTATGGTAACGCGGCCTGCATCTTCCACATAGAATTTTACGGTCCCGGCCTCATCCCCATCGATATAAACCTCCCAGATGTAATCGCCT
>QMPN01000450.1 GCA_003648575.1 Bacteroidota bacterium | reverse complement strand
TACGCAGATCTTACGGGAGATGATAAGCCATTTGATGCTCACGATGCGATGGGGGATGTCATGGCTACGATAGATGTAACTGAGCGCCTGGCAGAGATTAATGGTGTTTCAGTTTTGAATGAGGCCGAAGAAGTAGCTCACGCGCCTGCTGCAGCTGAAGATCTGGTGGATATAAGTAGGCCCGAAGGATTTTGTGACTTCGCAGGGAAATTAAAGTACGATAAGGACGGACTGATAGTTTTTAACTTTGGCAAAAACATGGGTCAGCCAGTAGTAGGCGATCCTTCATACGCCAGGTGGATGTTGGGCACAGATTTTCCTGAACAGACTAAAGAGATAATAAGAAAGGAGCTCGGAGGGTGAGAGAATTAATAGCCAATTTCTTAGCTGATTACGTAATCCTAAACGGTCAGATGGCTTTTATAGGCCTCCTTATCGGCCTCCTTGCGACATGCCTTAGCGCCATAGCTGAGCGTATTAAAAGCCGGGGGCTTGACAGGACAGCTGAGGCCATGGGTGTTGTAGCTTTTATTCTTATAGCTGCACCTATCTATGGCTTCCTTTTTCTTCTACTTGGCGCACCAATCATTGACCTATTTAATAATTAAACAAATCAGAAAATGAACATAGTTGATTATCTCCTAGATGGACGTGCAAACTCAGAGAAAGACTTCATCCTAAACCCATCAGAAAAGATTTCCTTTAAAGAATTAACCAGGAGAGTGGCCTCGCTGACTGAGGGCTTCTACTGTCATGTGGGGACAGGGCAAAAAATTATACTGATAGGAAAGAACTCCACCGAATTCATAATCGCTTATCTTGCGACAATGAAGTCAGGCAATGTGTGCGTCCCCTTGGATCCACAAATAAAACAAAGCGAGCTGGATTATATAGTTGAGCAAGTTAAGTCTGTTACGATTTTTATTTTTGGAAAAACCAAACTAAAAGCAAAAAGCTATCCCTACCGCTCAACGCCTCCTGAAGATAAAGACTTGGCCCAGATCCTCTTTACCTCCGGCTCAACCGGTAGGCCTAAAGGGGTAAAGCTGTCCCACCAGAACCTGATAGCTAACACCAAAGCAATAATCCACTCCCTACGCCTAACCCAAGAGGATGTGATGTGCGCCACGCTCCCGTTCCACTACTGCTATGGGTTATCCGTCCTCCACACCCATCTAAGAGTAGGCGCCTCAATGGTCCTGAATAACAGCTTCGTATTCTTCGGCAAATTAATATCAGATCTCCTTGAATACGAATGCACAGGCCTGGCAGGAGTCCCCTCCCACTTCCAGATGCTCCTAAGGAAGTCAACTTCTTTCTCAAAAACTAGCTTCCCCGCCCTCAGATACATAACCCAGGCAGGAGGAAAGCTTTTTGATGGCTGCATAGTGGAGCTTAAGGGATACTTTCCTGATGCTCTTATCTATATCATGTACGGACAAACCGAAGCCACCGCCCGATTAACATGTTTGGCGCCAGGTTCTCTGTTAGCTAAGCTCGGCTCAGTAGGCAAGCCTTTACAAGGAGTAAGGATAAAGATAGAAAGAGAAGAGATCCTCGCAAAAGGTGAGAGCATCATGATGGGGTACCTGAATGAGCCCCCCTTGGAAGGAGGTTGGCTGCATACAGGAGACCTGGGCTACCTTGATAATGAAGGCTTCCTGTACATCACAGGGAGAAAAAAAGAAATGATAAAAGTATTGGGCAAGCGTGTGAGCCCTAAAGAAATAGAAGAAGTGATCCTTAAGGTTGATCCAGTAATAGATTGCCAAGTCAAAGGAGCCCCGGATGAGATAACAGGAGAAGCAGTAAAGGCCTTTGTTATAATCGATAACAATAAGAGTGATGAGTATACCTGTAAGAAGAATATCCTTGCGGCTTGTAAGGTGTTCTTGCCGGATTATAAGATCCCCTCCCAAATAGAATTTGTAAATAAACTCAATAAGAAATGATAGCAGAATATAGATTCGCCTTTAAGATCGGAGACACCGTGTACCTGAAGACTGATCCGGCACAGCTTGAAAGACTAATCACCGGAATAAACATAAGACAAAATGGACTTAGCTACGAAGTAAGCCTGAGTGAAGACCTAAGCTGGCATTATGACTTCGAGCTAAGTAGAGAACAGAATATTGCGAAGAAGTTGGAGTGAAGAAAAGGGCGTAACTCATTGATAACCAGCCTCCTATATGCCAATAGGGGGCTTTTTCTTGGAATAATCCTACGTTTTTCGGTCTAGCCCTAGGGATTTTTTCACCTCGTCCCCGGATAATACAATTTTACCCCCTGTTTTAGGCCCTTTTTGCTCTATTTCTGGTGATTTTGCTGTGATTTCAGGTTTGGCTGATCATGATCTTTAGCTAAAATGCTGATTTCTGAAGTGGATTTTGTTTTTTCAGAATTTTTTTTTGGCAATTTTTTATGGATTTTCAAAGTTTCAGAGAAATTTATTGTGGGGCCCGGCGTATGTAAGGGGGTGGGTCGAGGCTTCGGGGGAAAGTGGAATCGCGAAGGGGAGGGGGTCATCAAAAAACCGCGAATGCAGGCTGGAAACAAAGCTTTTAGCCCTTTTGTGGTCCTGAAGACAAAGCGGAATGCATAGTAGTGGTTATACTATACATTTGGGCCTGTTTTGGCTTCCTGGGGACAGTCAGATGGCCGAGGTAAAATGCTGAAACCCAGGCGTTTACGGGGGAAAACGATGACCGGGCCGCCTCTATAAAATCCAATCGAGGCAACACTGACTCTACACACGCACACACACACGCACACACAGACCAACCGGATCCGGACGAACCGCAACCAGACCAACCGGAGCTTAGCTCTTCATTCTATTGGGGGATAGGGGAACTATAGCAACCCTCTCGACCCTCATTTGTCTTCTGGCTATCCTTACCATATATTGCCACCGCATGACAAACAGGGATCAATCTATCTATTTATACCTAATCAGCCGCTTCCACCTAGGCAGGGGCAGATTAAGGAAGACAAAGCACCCGGCGCCAACCAATGAAGAGATTCATTTGTTATTGCTCTGTGAGGTCATTCACGATAGTAAACTAATCTTATCCAGGCCTGAACTAGTGGCGCTAGGTAAGAAGGGCACAGGGTTAGCCCTTCATAGATACAACACCTACAAAACCGTTGCCCGGCTCTGTCGTTCTAACTATCTTCGCAAAACTGGCAGATCTACCTTTATGCCTCACTCAAAGGCTAAGACAGCATCTTATGAGATAACATCTAAGGGCTTTCTTATTCTTAAAGAATTCCATGACGTTATTGC
>QMPN01000449.1 GCA_003648575.1 Bacteroidota bacterium | reverse complement strand
GTTCTCCTGCCTGGAACGGCCTTCCGGTGAAGCCATTTTGCTCATCCGACACTTCTCTAGCGGCCAGTTTAAATAAACGAATGGCTGTTTTTTCCAGGTCGAGCGCTTTAATAAGTGTAGGCCCCAGTGTATAAAATATAATGAAGTTGATCACAAGAATGACCAGCCATAAAGGAACACTCAGGTATGTTTCACACCAGATTACGAAATTAGGCCCCGGATCAATCGCAAGCAAGTTCAACATCTCTTCAGTTTGCTCAGGACGTTCACCCAGGAAATAGGTACAAACGGCAATGGTGGTCATGGTCATCAAAACAAATGATTGCCACAGCCTGAATCGGAAATAATAAATGATACCGGCCACAAATACGATAAATCCGTATATGTATGGTGTGAATATAGTCCCCAGTATCTGATCTTCAAGGATGAGCGGAATCAGAAAGAAGACGAGTGGTAACCACATTTTCCATGTGGGGCGCCATTTTATGCTTGATTCTCCTATCATTATTTTGAGTTTTGAGGGTTGGGTGTTGAGTTTTGAATTATGGTGTATTTCATACGGATTTTAATTCGTCAATGATCCTTCCTTCATTTCCGTCTTTATAGTGCTCGAGGAAGCGGTGCATTGTACTTCCCAGTGAACTGCACAGCTGATCAAATGAAAATCGCTTTGTATATTGTTTGTAATCGAAGGCAGCGATATGAACACTGATATCACCTTCATTCCCGAATAGTACATAGCTTACCAATGAGGGGTCAGGGTTAAGCATCAGGCTGCGTCCAAGTGAAAAACACATGAATATGCCCTCCTTGCGATGAACGGGGCTCACAATATGCTTAGATTTCAGATAACGTGCAAAGCTGACTAATTCTTCCGTGGTGAATTCAGCCTTCCCCGCTGAGTAGGGGCGGGCAGTAAAACCTGCATCGGTCTCTTCAATACTATCGGCAGCCAGCTTGAACAGGCGCCTTGCTTTTATCTCAAACCTTTCCTGTCCGGCCAATATCCGCCAGGTGACAATAATGAAAATAATCACCAGCATTATATTGGCAATATAAGATTGTATCGTAAAGAAATCGGTATACTGACACATACTCTGCAGAGTAGAAGAGCCGGCCACCAGCCCCAGGCCGAAATATATCCAGAGATGATAACGCCACCATTGGTATATCCCCATTATGGTAACAAAGAGGCTGGAGATAATAGTGATCAGCAAAGGGCCCCAATTAATGTCCATCCCATGGAGGATTAACTCCCGGCGAATGAAGATCTCCCCGACTGCAAACACGGCTGCACTGAAGAAAAAGATCGGGTAGATTCCCCCAATTGGCCCTCGTAATTTTGCTCTTTTAAACATGACTCAATAATTAGTTTTTTGTGATCCTTTAGTTCAATTATTATATACTTCATAAATTGTGAACATTACAAATGTATGAAAATCAAAGCGTCATGTCAAGAAAAAAGTGAATTATTTTGCATTTTGCATCTTATACAATAAATATATTATACAAAAAGCGGTACGTGGTTCGGGGTTCGCGGTATGTGGTACGTGGTATGTGGTATGTGGTATGTGGTATGTGGTTTGGGGTATTTCTAATTTTGGTAAATTGCGGTCCCAATTATTTTACAAATACAATCATGAGAAATTACATCCTTTTAGTTTTAGTGGCGGCATTTTTTGCTTCCTGTGGTGACGGTATTCCAAGAGAAGAATTAGATAATGGCTGGTGGCTTCACGAAGCTGACCTGACTGCCATGCAGCAAGATTGGGGAGAGCCCCATGCAAACCTGAGCTGTGACAACAATAAGCTGAGCATCGATGGAAAAACTTACAAAAGGGGTGTGGGCACACATGCTATCAGTAAGATGTTAATTGACTTGCAGGGCTATGGCGACCGCATAAAAGGGGCCGTTGGTGTGGATGATGAATCCAGTGAGAAAGCAAGCGTAGAGTTCTATATTCTTGGTGATAAGGAGATCCTATGGGAAAGCAGGCGGATGATGAAAGGATATCCTGCAAAAAGCTTCGATGTGGACATAAGCGGAGTGCAAAAGCTGGCGCTTTATGTTTCTGATGCAGGTGATGGCATTCACTACGACCATGCCGATTGGGTAGACCTGAGAATATTATATCATGATACCATGCCTGAAGTGATCTATCCTGCAGACCAGCGACGCTATGTTTTAACACCCCGGCCACCAAATAAACCACGCATAAACGGACCGATGGTATATGGTGCGGGAGCAGGCAATGTGTTCCTGTATAGGATCCCTGCCACAGGTGAAAAACCAATAACTTTCAGTGCCAAAGGCTTGCCTGAAGGCCTGACTCTTTTTGGGGAGTCGGGGCTGATCAGAGGCCGAACTCCGGCCAATGGAACGTATAATGTCACCCTTATTGCCGAAAATAAGTTTGGCAAGGACGAGAAGGAGTTTGCGATCATTGTGGGACAGGGACTGGCCCTGACACCACCCATGGGATGGAATTCCTGGAATGTTTGGGGATTGAGCGTGGATCAGACCAAGGTGAAGATAGCTGCCAGTGCAATGGAAGTCCTCGGACTGATTGATCATGGGTGGACCTATCTCAATATTGATGATGGCTGGGAAGCAGCAGAACGGACGGCTGAGGGCGAACTGCTCCCCAACGAAAAATTTCCGGATATGAAAATGTTGGCAGCCGATATTCATAACAAAGGCTTGAAGCTGGGGATCTATTCCTCGCCCGGTCCTACGACATGTGGTGGCTATCTGGGCAGCTATGAACATGAGTTGCAGGATGCGCAGACCTGGGCCGGCTGGGATATTGATTATGTAAAATACGACTGGTGCTCATATAATGATATTGCCTTAGACGAGAGCCTGGAAGAACTTAAAAAACCCTATATCCATTTCCGTGAGGTGCTTGATCAGGTAGATCGCGACATCGTTTACAGTATGTGTCAGTATGGCCGCGGTGAGGTTTGGACCTGGGGCGAAGAAGTAGGTGGAAATCTCTGGCGCACCACCGGCGATATTGTCGATACCTGGAACAGCATGGCGGGCATTGGATTTCAACAAAATGATCTCGCTTCCTATGCCGGTCCCGGTCACTGGAACGATCCGGATATGCTTGTAGTAGGAAAACTGGGCTGGGGCCCTGAAGTACGAAACTCCCGCCTGTCGCCTGATGAGCAATACACACATATTAGCTTGTGGAGTATGCTTTCAGCACCACTGCTGCTGGGTTGTGACCTGGCACAGATGGATGGCTTTACCCTGGGCCTTCTCACAAATGATGAGGT
>QMPN01000448.1 GCA_003648575.1 Bacteroidota bacterium | reverse complement strand
TGAAAAGATCCCCCATCAACAGGGTGAAAAATGTACAACGATTAAATGCCCTGCATGTGGACATACAATGATAAGAGAGGAATTATTGAGTAAATAACTTTTTTAAAGAGGGATACTAAGAAATAATATCAAATAAACACTAAAATAATATTTGATTCTAAAAATCATAGATATGAAAACACTAATAAACTTATTTGATGAGAATAATTGGGAAGCCGCTGCGGGATATGCTCAGGGGACCATGGTAAAGGTTTTAAGGAATGAAAAAAATGCAAAGACTGTACTGCTTAAATTACCTGAAGGGTTTTACATGGGACCACATTCTCACCTTACCACTGAACAGAATTTTGTTATTGAAGGCCAATATGAAAGTGCAGGTAGAGAATATCCTGCAGGATCCTATCAGATTTTTTCTCCGGGGGATGAACATGGTCCTTTTGAATCCAAAAGCGGGGCGATAATCTTGGTTGTTTATGATAGTATTTAACCTTGTTTGTATTTCATAGAAAATCACATTTAACACTTATGAAAAAAATATTTGCAGTCCCTACTATTGGGGAAAAATTATGTGCCCATTTTGGGCATTGCGAAAAATTTGCGCTTATTGAAACCAAGGATCAGGAAGTTATGAATGTAGAATACATAACGCCACCTGTTCATCAGCCGGGTACGTATCCAAGGTTCCTTGCCGCAAAAGGGGTGAGTGCCATCATAGCAGGCGGCATGGGGGAGAAAGCCCAGGATATCTTTGCCCAGCACAGGATCGAAGTATTTATGGGTGTGGGCTCAGAGGATCCTGAAACCCTTGTTGCACAATACTTTAAGGATCAGCTTGAGACGGGTGAGAACCTTTGTGACCACTAAATTCCTGTAAATGAAAATAGCGATAGCCAGTGGTAAGGGGGGCACGGGAAAAACAACTTTGTCGGTGAACCTGTCAGCGTACCTGGCAGAAAAGGAAGAAGTTGTCTTGTCTGACCTGGACGTTGAAGAACCTAATTCAGGCTTGTTTATTAAAGCCCGGGTGCTTCACGAGGAAGATAAATTTAAAATGGTGCCGGAATGGAAGGAAGATCAGTGCACACTGTGCGGGATCTGCCAGGAAGTATGTAATTTCCATGCGGTGATACAACTGGGGGAAATGATCATGGTGTTTCCTGAATTATGCCATGGCTGTTATGCCTGTTCCGAATTGTGCCCTGCCGATACCTTGCCGATGGTTCCCAAAAAAATGGGTATGCTGAAGCATCTCCGGAACGACAAGCTTAGTTTTATCGAAAGCAGACTTGATATTGGTGAGGAACAGGCCGTGCCACTCATCAAGCAAAGCCATGACTATGTGGATGAGCATTTTCGGGATGATATCCTCAGGATATATGACTCCCCACCGGGGACATCCTGTCCGGTCATTGAAGTGACTAAGGATGTCGACTTTGTTATTCTTGTCACCGAGCCAACACCTTTCGGCCTTCATGATCTGAAACTTGCTGTGGAGACTATGAAGGAACTGAAGAAAGCATTTGGCGTTGTCCTGAATCGCCATGGGATTGGTAATGATGGGGTGCTTCGCTATTGTGAAGATGAGGGCATTCCTGTATTGGCTAAGATCCCCAACGACAGAAAAATAGCAGAATTGTATTCGGAAGGGAAACTTATCTATAATGAAGTGCCGGAAGTAAAGAGGGAACTCGATAAAATTGTTGCATACCTTAAAACATGGCAGGAAGGAGCGCAGCAATGAAAGAAATAGTGATCATATCGGGTAAAGGTGGAACCGGAAAAACTTCCCTAACGGCTTCTTTTGCTTATCTCGGCGGGCCTGATATTGTTGTTGCCGATTGTGATGTGGATGCAGCGGATATGCACCTGCTGATGCAACCGGATTTCGCCCATGGAGAAGATTTCTACAGTGGTGAGCTTGCAAAGATCCATCCGGACAATTGTACTCAATGCGGAAAATGTGCAGAAATATGCCGTTTCGATGCTATCAGTGTCATTGATGGCATACATACTGTTGATCCGCTGAGTTGTGAGGGGTGTGGTTATTGTGCCCGCATCTGTCCGACAGACACAATCGAAAATGTGAGCTTGAATGTGGGGAAATGGTATATCTCTTCGATAAAGACCGGAAGCGTCATGGTACACGCAAGGCTTGGTATTGGTGCGGATAATTCCGGGAAGCTGGTGGCAAAAGTTAAAAATGAAGCAAAACGCCTCGCTGAAGAAACAAACAAGGAATATATCATTGTGGATGGGTCCCCCGGGATCGGCTGCCCGGTGGTTTCTTCGCTTTCGGGGGCAGCTTTCGTGGTACTGGTTACTGAACCTTCAGTTTCGGGTTTGCACGACCTGAAGCGGGTATATGAGCTGGTGAAAAAGTTCAACCTGAAAGCCGGATGCATCATCAATAAGTCCGATATAAATGAAAATGTTACAAAAGAGATTGAAGCTTTTCTCAGGGAAGAAAACATCCTTCATATCGTAAACCTTCCCTATGATGAGCAATTTACAACTGCCATGACCAATGGGCAGACAATAGTAGAATCAGACACCGGCGGCTTAAAGCAGATGATCATTGATAGCTGGAATAAAATCAAACAAACAATTAAATAATTAATATAATGATAATTGCATTTACTACAAAAGGAACCGATTGGGATTCGATGATGGATCCACGTTTTGGAAGAACTGAATTCTTTTTAATTTATGATGAAGAAAATGATAAACTGGAGACATTTGATAATCGCTCATCATCAGATGATGCCCACGGTGCCGGGCCGAAAACTGCGCAGGCATTATTCGGCTTTGATCCGGATGTGCTGGTCACCGGCAACGGTCCGGGAGGCAATGCAGCAGCAGTCCTGAAGAAGGCAAGGGTCGACATTTATGTCGGTGCCGGCGATATGACGGTAAGGCAGGCTTATGAAGCATATAAGGACAAAGAGCTAACTAAATTTTAAAAATTTGCGATGTATTTATAGAGTAAGTGAGTAAAGGATGAAATTGACACAAGCCATATCAAAAAACAATTTTCGTTCGCTGCTTTGGCATGCCGGCTTCCTTTCCCTGGCTCAAAACTTTATTGACATAGATACTGTTATTCCGGCCATGATGGTTGATTCAGGGGGCACAGCCATGCATATCGGCATCCTGACGGCCATTATGCTGGGAGGATCCAGTTTCACCCAGTTGATCTTTGCGCCTTTTATCAGCAATTACTCGTTTAAGAAAAAATTTCTTTTACTCGGGATCAATTCGCGGATATTTGCTTTGCTGGCCATCAGT
>QMPN01000447.1 GCA_003648575.1 Bacteroidota bacterium | reverse complement strand
GAACAAGATCAGTGAGATCGATGCATTTTTTGCTGAGATCGCTGCACTTACAGAACAATACGAGATTGCGATCGGCACTGCTGACACTTATTACAATGAAAATCAATACCCGGAAGCCCGGGATGCCTATGTGCGTGCATTGGGCTTAAAACCCGAAGAGGCCTATCCTGCTGAACGTATCGCCACGATCGACAACATACTTGCAAACCTTGAGGCGCAACGCCTGATCGATGAAGGTTATGCCAATGCCATTGCATTGGGTGATAACCACTTCACCAATAAGGAATATGAGCAGGCGAAGGGTGAATTCATGAAAGCGGTAGAATTCAAAGCCGATCAGCAGTACCCCAAAGATAAAATTGCAGAGATAGACGGCATACTCGTAGAACAGGCCAGGCTTCAGGAGATCGAAGAAACATATGCAAATGCCATTGCCAATGCCGACGGTTTCTTTAATAACGAACAATATACTGAAGCCCGCACCTCTTACATGGAAGCGCTTGCTGCTAAACCGGAAAATGTTTACGCCCTTGGAAAGGTTTCCGAAATTGACGGTATCCTGGGGGACATAGTACGCTTGCAGGAAATTGATGATAGCTATAACAATGCGATCAGTGAAGCTGATGCGGCTTTCGATGCAGAAAACTATATGCCTGCCCTGGAAGCATACACTACTGCCCTGGGATTCAAGCCAGCAGAGAAATACCCTGCCGATAAAGTAGCTAAGATCGATGCTATTATTGCAGAAATTGCTGCACGAAAAAAAGCCATCGAGGACGGCTATGCACAGGCAATCATCGATGCAGATGAGTTTCTTGAGAGGGGTGCCTACCTTGAAGCCATACAGGAATATGAAAAGGCCGGCGAGTTCAAGCCTGAAGAAACCTACCCTAAGGAAAAGATCGCTGAGATCAACAGCAGGCTAACAGAACTGCAAGCAGAAAGGCAGCAGGCATATAATACCGCCATTGCCCAGGCCGACAGCTACTATGACATGGGCAACTACCGCAATGCCAAAGGTGCCTATCAGACTGCTGTTACTATCAAGTCCGATGAAAGCTACGCCAGGGAAAGGCTCGATGAGGTTACCGTGCTTTATATGGCAGAGGTGGAATCGCTAAAAGTGGAATACCGTAAGGTGCTCGCAGAAGCAGATAACTACTTCAGGGAAAAGATCTACGACGGAGCCATCGAGAATTACAGGATAGCATCAGGCATCCTTCCTGATGAGACATATCCGGGCAAGATGATATCCAGGATCACCCAGATCATCAACGACAACGCCATCACCGATGTGAATAAACTGGCACAGATCATTCCGAATAATACCGATAGGCGATTCCCGTTCAGTGAACTTCCGGTTAATGTAAGGAAAGAGAACTACATACTCATCAAAGCCAGGAATGTTAGCGATCACGACTTCAAGATGCTTGTGAACTTCGGGCGCGATAACAGCAAGAATGGCGGGATTGTTCTTAAGGTACCCAAAGGTGAGATGAGCAGGGATTACATCATCCGTATCGGTGCCCTGTATAAATGGTTCAGCGAAGACAATAACTGGTTAGGCATTTATCCTGAAGGGGGCGATATCGAAGTTGCCCTGATCCGCATTTCAAAATCTGACTAAAATGGAAAACTATTTTGACAAATACAGGAAGAACACCATCGGTCATGACCTTGAATTCAAGACAGCATACGGCTTACAAAAGCTAATATATGCCGACTGGATAGCCAGTGGCAGGCTGTATGGCCCTATCGAGGATAAGATCAGGAATACAATAGGGCCATGGGTAGGCAATACACATACAGAGACGAGTGAAACAGGCACCCTGATGACCAAGGCCTACCACTATGCTCATAAGTTCATTAAGCAGCATGTAAAGGCCAGTGAGGATGATGTGATCATCACAACCGGTTTTGGCATGACTGCCGCTGTGGTAAAATTCCAGCGGATACTGGGAATGAAGCAATGTGGACGGCTTACCGGATCCGATTGTTTGCAGGAGAAAGACAGGCCTGTTGTTTTTGTCACCCATATGGAACACCATTCAAACCATACATCATGGTTTGAGACCATGGCCGATGTGGTTCAGTTGCAACCCGACAAAGATCTGCTGGTCGATCTGGATGAGCTTCGTGCCCAACTGGAAAAATATAAGGACAGGGAAATGAAGATCGGTGCTTTTACGGCCTGTTCCAATGTTACAGGCATTGAAACCCCGATACATGCCATGGCTAAGATCATGCATGAGCACGAAGGGTATTGCTTTGTGGATTATGCTGCATCTGCCCCTTACGTGGATATCGATATGCACCCCGATGACCCGATGGAGAAACTCGATGCCATCCTTTTCTCACCGCATAAGTTCCTTGGGGGCCCCGGAAGCTCAGGTGTGCTGATATTTTGCAAGAGCCTTTATAACAGCCATACCCCTGATCAGCCTGGTGGAGGTACCGTAGACTGGACCAACCCATGGGGTGAATATAAATATATTGATGATATTGAAGCCCGTGAGGATGGCGGGACACCGGGATTCCTGCAGGCGATCAGGACTGCCCTTGCTATCAAGCTGAAGGAACAGATCGGCACTGAAAAAATGCGCATGCGGGAGCAGGAGCTCGTTGACATCGCATTTGAGAACTTCAATGAGATTCCCGGACTGCATATCCTGGCCGATAATGTTAAGGAAAGACTGGGGATCATCTCATTTTATCTCGAAAATATTCATTTTAACCTGGTAGTGAAGCTCCTTAACGACCGATGGGGTATACAGGTGCGTGGCGGATGTGCCTGTGCCGGCACCTATGGACACTTCCTGCTGGATGTAAGCCATGAGAAATCAAAACATATCACCGACCTTATCAGCAGTGGCGACCTGTCGGAAAAGCCGGGCTGGATACGTGTTTCCCTCCACCCTATCATGACCGATGAGGAACTGCATATCATCATAGATGCCCTGAAACAGATCAGCCGGCACCATGAGGAATGGGCCAAAGATTACATTTATAATGTCAATACCAATGAGTTCAGGCATAAAGATGAACCGGAAGATAAAACGGGGCAGGTTGTTCATTGGTTTGAACTTGATTGAGGCTGGGGGATGGATACTGGATGCTGGATACTGGATGCTGGAAATCAGAAATCAGAAATCAGAAATAGTTGTGTCCGGTTAAAATTCATTTGGATTGGGAAAACGCCTGTAGATGTTAAGTTTTGAAGCAACTGGGTTAAAAGGGGCTAAGAAAAGCTCAAATGGAGAAGGCCCCTCGACTCCGCTCGGGATG
>QMPN01000446.1 GCA_003648575.1 Bacteroidota bacterium | reverse complement strand
ATTTCCATTTCCATTTCCAAGTTCATGGACAGGAGATACATCAGCAACACCATATAATGTTATTTATTTAAATGAGGGAAACGCACAGTTCACAAATATCCTGGATCATCCCTTAACCCTGGAGGATTCGCATACAGCCCAATTATTCGACCAGGATAACGATGGTGACCTGGATGTTTTATTGACGAGGTACTCGTGGAGCTTTGGTGGCTACAACAACTTGTTTGTGAATGAAGGAAACAATAATTCATGGATAGTGCTGACCTGCGAGGGCACAATATCTAACCGATCAGCGATCGGTGCCCGCGTGCAGGCAAAAGCATTTGTAAACGGAGCCCATACTACACAGACCAGGGAAATTACACCCATAAACGGGCATCTTACTTGGGCAAACTTTCGTGTACATTTTGGGCTGGGTGATGCCGAGGTGATTGACACCTTGATTATACGATGGCCTTCAGGCATTGTTGACACCTACTTTGACGTGAAATCCAATCGATTTTATAAGGCTATTGAAAACTTAAATCTAGCGTTCTTATGTCCAAGCGGTGGAATTTCATTTACCACCCAGGAGCAGATCGATAATTTCCCAATTGACAATCCCGACTGTGTGGAAATCGCTGGTAATGTTGTAATCAGTGGCAGCAACATCACCAATCTTGATGGCTTACTGCAGATAGAAGTATTTGGTGGAAATCTAGAAATATATGGCAATGATGTCCTGCCGAATCTATCAGGACTGAATTCTGTTTCAAGTATTGGAGGTGATTTTAAAGTGCTCAACAACCCGGTCCTTGTCGATTTTTCAGGTTTGGGATTGCTAAATTCTACAGGCGGAAGTTTCCAGATAACGAATAACGCGGAGCTGGATAATATGAATAGCCTCAGTGGCTTAAGCCCCCTGGCATCTATTGCAGGAAACCTTTGGATCAGTCAGAATCCTAATCTTTCCAGTTTATCAGGGCTGGATGGCATTGATGCTGGGTCTATCGATAGCTTGTTCATCCATGAAAATGAATCCTTAACTACCTGTCATGTGGCAAGCATTTGTAATTTCCTGGACCTTGGAGGTTATGCAGATATCTATGATAATGCAAGTGGTTGCAATAGCCAGATCGAGGTAGATGCTGCGTGTCCTGTAAAAATCAATGAAATTATTACGGGAACTCACTTTGAGATATACCCAAACCCGGCCTCAGGTGTTGCACACCTTCGATACTCGATATCCGATATTCGATATTCGATATTCGAACTATATTCTATCTGGGGGATAAAAGTAAAAACTCTGCTCCACGAAGAACAGCAGCCCGGAGAATATGAACTTAGCATTGATGTCAGCGATCTGCCGGACGGGATATATTTTATCCGAATGCAATCCGGAGATACGCAGGCTACGGGCAAATTGGTGGTGATTCATTAGGCAATGGGCGTTGGGGAGTTGACGGTTGACATAAGGCAAAAGGCAGAAGGCAGAAGGCAGTATAAAAATGGTTGACTAATTTAAAACTAAAAATTCAAAACTTAAAATTCCATCCAACATCCAACACCCAAAATCTCTCTGGGGGATTTTTAGTATTTTTATGCTCTACTAATCTTCCGCTATTTCATGAACTTACCCCAGATTCCTCTTGCTGAACGTTTGCGCCCACAAAACCTGGATGAATACCTTGGACAGGAACACCTTATTGGTGATGGCGCCATACTGCGTAAGGCCATCGAGTCGGGTAATATTCCCTCCATGATACTGTGGGGGCCTCCGGGAGTAGGAAAAACTACACTGGCTCACATCATTTCCGAACATCTGAACCGGCCATTTTATACCTTGAGTGCGATCAGCTCAGGAGTGAAAGATGTTCGGGAGGTCATAAACAGGGCGAAGCTCTCGGCCAATCATGCCATCCTTTTTATCGACGAGATTCACCGCTTCAGCAAATCACAACAGGATTCCCTGCTGGGAGCAGTAGAAAAAGGCATCGTTACTCTCATAGGCGCCACAACCGAAAACCCTTCTTTCGAAGTCATCTCTCCCCTGCTGTCGCGATGCCAGGTATATATCCTGAAAGCATTTGAAAAAGAAGATATGCTCAAGCTTAGCGAAACGGCTAAAAAATACCTTGAATCTGAGCATAAGATCACGATCAATATTAAAGAAACCGAAGCCCTGCTTCGCATCTCAGGCGGGGATGCAAGAAAGCTGCTGAATGCCCTGGAACTGATTATCAACCAGTCGCCCGGTGTAAAGAAGCTGGACATTACCAATAAAAGTGCAACGAAAGTCATACAGGAAAACCTTGCCATGTACGATAAAGGTGGTGAGATGCATTACGATGTAATATCAGCTTTCATCAAATCATTACGTGGAAGTGATCCCAATGCAGCGGTATACTGGCTTGCCAGGATGGTAGAAGCGGGTGAAGACCCGAAGTTCATCGCAAGAAGATTGCTGATCCTGGCATCTGAGGATATTGGCAATGCCAATCCCAATGCCCTCCTGCTGGCCAATGCCTGCTTCGATGCCGTGAACAAGATCGGATGGCCGGAAAGCCGGATCATTCTCTCACAAACGGCCATCTACCTGGCTTCATCACCTAAAAGCAATGCTTCCTATATGGCCATTAAACAGGCTGAAACAAAAGTTATCCAAACCGGAGACCTACCGGTGCCGCTGTCTATCAGGAATGCACCTACAAAGCTGATGAAAAACGTTGGTTACGGAAAAGGATATAAATACGCCCACGATTTTGACAATAATTTTACCGAGCTTGAGTTTTTACCGGAGAAGATCGTCGGGACTAAATTCTATGAACCCGGCAACAATGCACGGGAGAATGAGTTAAGGAAGAGGTTGAAGGCGTGGTGGAAGAAGAAGTATAATTATTAGTATTTAGAGTATTTAAAGTACTTAAAGTATTTAGAGTACTTAGAGTATTTAAAGTACTTAAAGTATTTAGAGTACTTAGAGTATTTAGAGTACTTAGAGTGATTGAAGTACTTAGAGTGATTAGAATGATATATTAAAATCTTGGTGTAACTTAGTGCCTTGGAGCCTTAGTGGTAAATATTGAAGATATGATTAACTTGATTCCCAATATTAAACATACAAATTCCGGAAACTTTTTCCTGATCGCCGGGCCGTGTATCATCGAAAATGACACGAACCCTTTTGAGATCGCAGAGGAGATCATCAGGATTACTGATAAGCTGGAGATCCCCTACATTTTCAAAGCATCCTACCGCAAAGCCAATCGCTCTAAGCTGAATTCATTTACTGGTATAGGCAACGAAGCGGGT
>QMPN01000445.1 GCA_003648575.1 Bacteroidota bacterium | reverse complement strand
TATACTACCTAGTGCTATCGTTGCTACTATACCAGACAAAGACCCTAATGCCTGTATACTTAATGGTGTACAGAAATCTTTCTGTAATAGTTTGTTATTCAAAGCTAGTAAGAAGAAGAACACTCGTACTGTATCCATTGATACCTTGTTCGAGAAGGCTAGGACACCAGCAGCTTTGGGTTGGAGTTGGCCTTGGTCTAAGATGACTGAGTTAACCAGAGGCATACGTACTGGTGAAACAATATACATAACAGGAACTGCTAAGATTGGGAAGAGTGATGTGTTGAATACAATAGTTGCTCACCTAATAACTAAGCATGATGTTAAGTGTTATGTCTGTAAGCCAGAGGAATCAAACCTAAAGACTGTTAAGATGTTAGCAGGTAAGGTTGTTGGTAAAATCTTTCATGACCCTAATGTAAAGTTTGATGATGATGCATACGATGAAGCCACTGCTCTTCTATCAGGTAAGGTAGAGTTAGTTAACATCTATCAGAACGTAGAGTGGGAGACACTTAAGGCTGACATAATAGAGGCATCAGTTGGTGGATGTAAAGCTATCTTCATTGACCCACTCACTGTTCTTACAACAGGTATGACATCAGCTGATGCCAACACTAAACTACAAGAGATAGCTCAGAACCTATCAACACTAGCACTAGACTTGGATGTAGTTATATTTATTTTTACACACCTAAAGAACCCCAGCTCAGGACCAGCCTATGACAGGGGTGGTAAGATTAATGTAGGAGACATCACTGGTAGTAGGGGTATGAGTAGAAGTTGTAACATGGTGTTAGGTATACAAGGTAACAATGACCCTGAGTTAGAGGATGATGAGAGGAACCTAAGAGATATAGTTCTACTTAGTGATAGAGAGTTTGGTGGTGCTGGTGTTCAGCATCTATGGTGGAGTAATAAGACATCACTATTTACGGAGGTGTAAAGGTGGACAACATAAATAATTTTTATGAGAAGAACAGTGGTAAGATGATAGGCTATGCTATGAACATTAAGAAGGGAGGTAAAGGACATAGCATGAGTAGGGTAGATGCAGAGGATTTGATACATAACTTATACATAAAACATACAGAGAATCCTGAGAGCTTTGATGAGAAGTGGATATGGAATCACATCAATAATAAAAGAACGGATGCTTTCAAGCAGGTTATAAGAGATGCCCAGCTTAAGGCTAAGTATAGAGGTATGATTGTAGAAGAGGAGAGAGTAGAGTGTGACCCTATGGATAGGATGATAGAAGAAGAGTTGGTGGCTATGGTTCATGATGAGATTAGACATATCAAAGACCCTGTTAAGAAGGAGGTTTTAACTAGACATTACATTAATGGTGAAGGTACTATGTCTGTCTTAGCTTCTGTTGAAGGTGCTAATGATAAGATGATTAGTAGATTCAGGGATAAGATGGCAGATAAGTTTAAGGAGTATAGTTTGTATGAAGAGGATAGTGTTTGATTTAGAAAGCAATGGCTTACTAGATGAGGTTAGTGTTATACATTGTGCTGTAGCTAAGGACTTAGATACACATGAGGTGGTGCAGTTTACACCTGACAACATACACAAACTACCTGCTTACTTAGACACAGTTGAAGAAGTTATATGCCACAACTTCATAGGGTATGATAAGAAAGTTCTTACTAAAATCTTAGGTTATACATATCCTGGTAGAATATATGATACAGTTGTAATCAGTAGGATGTTAAGTCCTAACAGAATGAAGCCAAGGGATATGCCACAGAGTAGGGCTGGTCCTCATAGCTTAGAAGCTTGGGGTTATAGGGTAGGTAGGGGTAAGCCTGAGTACACAGAGTGGGAAGAGTATGATGAAGCTATGTTACATAGATGTACAGAAGATGTACACATTAATGAGTTAGTATACTATGAGTTGCAGGAGGAGATGAAGGAAGGTGACTGGTCTAGTGCAGCACCTATGACTAACAAGTTGTTCCAAGTGTTTGATAAGATTGAAGAGTATGGATGGAAGGTAGACCTACCCTATATGCATCAGTGTATAGAAGAGTTGACAGCTATGCAAGACACACTACTAACAGAAGCCTCGCCTCTCTTACCATATGTAATAGAAGATGAAGGGGTAGTTAATAAACCATTCACTAAAGCAGGAGGTGTTAATGCTACACTAGTTAAGTGGTATGAGAGTAGGGGTATAGAGGAGTGGCTCACCCTACTAGAAGAACATACAGTAGGTGGTCCTTACACTAGGGTTCTAATTAGAAAGATTGATTTAAACAAAAGAGGAGAAGTGGTTGAGTTGTTACTTACTGAAGGTTGGTTACCTGAAGAGTGGAACACTGATGACAATGGTAACAGAACTTCACCTAAGTTATCTAAGACTGATCCTTTTGATGGTGTTAAGTCTAACCTAGGTAAGATAGCTGCTAAGTTTATTCAGGTCAGACACAGGAAGAGTCTGATAGAAGGACTACTTAAACTGGTAAGAGAAGATGGACGTATCCCCTCTCGTATAACAGGTCTAGCTGATACAAGTAGGGTTAAACATTCAGGTATAGTTAACATACCTAATCCAGATAGTTTTTATGGGGAGGAGATTAGAAAGATATTCATAGCTGATGAAGGCAAGACCTTAGTTGGTGTAGACTCAGCAGGTAATCAAGTGAGACAGCTATGTGCTTTAATGGGAGATGATAAGTATGAGTATGAAGTCTTACATGGAGACATCCACTCAGCTAACCAAGCAGCTGCTGGACTGGAGAAAAGAAGTCAAGCTAAGACCTTCTTCTATGGCTTCTTGTTCGGAGCAGGAGATGAGAAGGTTGGAAGTATTGTTGGAGGAGGAGCTAAAGAAGGTGGTCAACTTAAGAAGCAATTTCTTGAGGGACTACCTCTCCTCGCTGAACTTATAGATAGACTGAAAGAAGAGTGGAGAAGTAATGCTAGTAAGAAGAGGAATAGATGGGGAGGTTACACTTACTACAATGGATGGGTTAAGGGGTTAGATGGTAGACGCTTGACAATCAAGAGTGAACATGCTATACTAGTGTATGTGTTACAGAACATGGAGGCAATACAGATGAGCTATGCCTTGTTGTTTGCATATAAGTGGTTAGAAGAGAGTGGTCTGGTATGGGGTGATGACTATGGTATAGTATGCTTCTACCATGATGAAATTAATATAGAGTGTAGACCTGAGTTTGCTATGGAGATAGGAGAGATAGTGAAGAAGGCTATCATATATGCTGGCTCTTACCTAAAGATTAAGACACCACATGATGGTGACATAAAGATAGGAAAGGATTGGATGGAG
>QMPN01000444.1 GCA_003648575.1 Bacteroidota bacterium | reverse complement strand
GTCAGGATGAGAAGCTTACGTTTACCGTGGTTCAGGTAATGCTGCATCAGCCTGCCCATCATGCGTGCTGCAAAATCTTTAAAGGATGCAGTTGGACCCTGGTCGAGGCGCATCACGTATTTCCTGTCAACAACATGCTCCAGGGGAACTTCATAGTCATATGCATCCCTGGTAATTGTCAGCAGCTCTTCGTCAGAGATCACGCCTTGCAGGAACTTACGGGCAATCCTGAAAGCGATTTCAGGGTACTCCATATCCGTAAAGGCAAGAATCTCTTCCTTTTCCAGACGCGGGATATACTCGGGCATGTAAAGCCCTTTATCGGGTGCCAGGCCCTTGAGTAAGGCATCATTGAAAGGCACAGGGGCCGCAATGAGGTTGGTCGAGTAAAATAAGATGTGTTTTTCCATAAAAATTATGCTTACCAGCCGAGGCTTGCCGAGGATGCCCCACCGGCAGAATATTCAGGTGCTGATTTGCTTACTTTTTTCCCATCGAGCACGTCAAGTGCCTGGTTGATATCGGCAATAATATCGTCGGGATGCTCACCACCAACACACAACCTGATGAGGGTAGGGGGTATGTCAGCGATCTTGCGTCCTTCTTCACCCTGTTGCGAATGTGTGGATATGGCCGGGATGGTTGCAACGGACTTAATACGCCCCAGGTCAGTAGCACGCCAGATTCTTTCAAAAGCATCGAATACATCGCGCGTATCCTGTGCACTGCCTTTGATTCGGAACGACATAAGGTGGCCAAAGCGGTTCACTGCTTTACCTCCATATTGTTCGTCGTATTCTGAATCGACCAGTACCATATATTTTTTGGCCAGTTCGTGCAGGGGATGGCTTTCCAGTCCGAGGTAATCGACCTGTTCGATATGCTTATGGCCTTCAAAGAACTTAGCAATTTTCATAGTACTGCAGCTGAGCCTGTCCATCCTGGGTCGGATGGTACGGATGTCATTCACCGCCATGATGGCATTCATGGGAGATATGTTGGGGCCATTATCCCTGTTGGGAAGGGTTTTCAGGTACATGGCAAAATTGGCCTTCATCTCATCACTGCCATAGCGGGCACGTATGTTTTTCTTTGCGATCACGGCGCCACTGATTCCAAATCCGCTGGTACTCAGTGATTTTGTCACAGATTGTACGACGATGTCAGCACCGAAGGCCAGGGGACGCATGAGCGCCGGCGTAGCAACAGTAGCATCGATGATCACTGGGAGGTTATACTTTTCACCCAGCTCACAAATTTTCTTCAGGTCGAAGAAGGCCAGCCCCGGGTTACTCGGCATCTCGCCATATAAAAAACGTGTGTTATCATCGATCAGGGATTCCCACTCCGCGATATCGACTGAATTGATCACTTTACGCCATTCCACATTCCTTTCTTCATCCTTGCGGATGGCAAACTGCTGGAAGGTACCGCCATAGACCTGGCATGTGGCTACGAAATTCATTTTTTGATCCGGCTTGGCGGGATCGACGCACAGCAGGTTGTCGGCAGCACTGGCAATGGCTGCCATACCTGATGAGGTGGCGATGCAGGCTGCATCAACACCGCTGCCATAACTTTCGATGAGGGCCAGAACACCCTCCAGGTAGTACATTGATGGGTTGGCAATACGTGAATAACACCAGGTGGGGATCTCATAGCCCAGGGCTGCCTCCATCTCGTCCGAATCGCGGTAAGCCTGTGATGTCGACATATAGATGGGCTCAATGATAGAACCCTGGTTGAAATCCATGGCTTCCTGCATAGAGTAGATGCCATGCACAGCAATGGTGTCGAAACGGCAGGACTTCATCTTATTAATATTATCCTCATGCCATTTCATGGACCGCTTTGCGGCATCGATGTAATAGTTTTTTCCTTTGGGACTCATATGTTCTTCTTTTATTAAGGTTGGTTTTATCCTGATTGATTTAGGGACTAAAAATAAGAAAAATAACACCATCGCGAATTTGATACAGGTTTTGGCAGGGGTATTTTTATCCAATATAAATAATGGGTCCCGGGTTCCGGGGGCCGGGTACAGGGAAGTTATCAGATGCCTGTCCCAGTACCCTGCACCCATTGCCAAGCACCTAATTTTCATTGAACCTTCTGTCTTCTCAAGTGTTGATTTTTCGTACTTTTGCAATTCATTAAAAAATCACGGGAATATGAACTATGATGTTATCGTTATAGGCAGTGGTCCTGGAGGCTATGTAGCAGCCATCAGGGCAAGCCAGCTAGGCCTGAAAACCGCTGTTGTTGAGAAATCTGAATTGGGTGGTGTCTGCCTCAACTGGGGGTGTATCCCAACCAAGGCGCTTTTGAAGAGCGCCCAGGTTTTTAATTATGTCAGCCATGCTGAAAATTACGGTGTCAAAGTAGAAGGAGCCGTAAGCGCTGATTTCGAAGGAATGGTAAAGAGAAGCCGCGATGTTGCCTCAGGCATGAGCAACGGCATACAGTTTCTTTTTAAAAAAAATAAGATTGACCACCTGCCCGGAATGGGAAAGGTTCTTCCCGGTAAAAAGGTTGAAGTAAGCGATGCCGAAGGAAAGAAAACAGCATATACTGCCGAGCATATTATCATTGCCACCGGTGCCAGGTCGAGGGAGCTTCCCTTCCTGAAACAGGATGGTAAAAAAGTGATCGGCTACCGCGAAGCGATGACGCTGGCGAAACAGCCTAAGTCGATGGTAGTGGTAGGATCAGGAGCCATAGGTTCCGAGTTTGCCTATTTCTATAACAGCATTGGCACGGAGGTAACACTCATAGAAGTATTGCCCAATATTGTTCCCCTGGAAGACGTAGAAGTGTCGAAGCAACTGGGACGCTCCTTTAAAAAGGCGGGCATCAAGGTGCTGACCGGCGTTTCTGTCGAAGATGTAGATTCAAAAGGAAAGACCTGCAAGGTGACAGTAAAAACAAAGAAAGGCGAGGAAGTGATCGATGCAGAGGTGGTCCTCTCAGCGGTAGGTATTGCACCTAATCTGGAAGATATCGGCCTGGAAGAATGTGGCATTGAGCAAGAGAATGGCAAGGTGAAGGTGGATGATTACTATCAAACAAATTTACCAGGATATTATGCCATTGGCGACATCGTTCACGGACCTGCATTAGCGCATATGGCTTCTCATGAAGGCATCACCTGTGTGGAAAAGATCGCTGGCCTTGATCCTGAGCCTATCGATTATGGCAATATCCCAGGCTGTATTTACACCAGCCCGGAAGTGGCATCAGTAGGGATGACTGAACAGCAAGCAAAAGATGCAGGCTATGAGATCAAAGTCGGGAAATTCCC
>QMPN01000443.1 GCA_003648575.1 Bacteroidota bacterium | reverse complement strand
TCGCTTTCACATCTGATGATCTGATCGGTTTCAATGATGTGGATCTTCTCGGATGTTGAAAGTATGATCTTATGCGGATCGGCATCCCTCGCTTTGATGTTATCTAACAGTACCTGTATGTTCTGATTCACCTTTTGATTGCTGAGCTTGGTTTCAACCTTTTTCAATGCCCTGACCAGCTCTTCCGGATCGATAGGCTTGAGAAGGTAGTCGAGGGCGCTGTATTTTATGGCTTTGATGGCAAACTGATCGAAAGCTGTTGTGAAAATGATCTCGAAATCTATCTCATCAAGCTCTTCCAGC
The DNA here is from genome assembly GCA_003648575.1 of Bacteroidota bacterium. The sequence continues at coordinate 3,000 of QMPN01000443.1, read as the reverse complement.
ATCCTGAAACCGCTGCCATCAGGCATCTGAATATCGAGAAAAACCACATCAGGATGATGTTCCCTGATCTCCTTCAAGCCACCGCGATAACTGTCTGTTTCTGCAACAATCTCCACGTTTTTACAATAGCGGTCGAGCATTCCGCGCAAAGTTTCCCGGGAGTGCCTTTCATCCTCAACGATAATACCTCTGATCATGTGCAAGTAGTTTATGTAAATAACGGGCTGATAATCCAGTAAAGTTATGATTTGTTTCTGAGAGCAGCAAACATTAGCTCCGGAAAACCTTAAAGGCTTGTTAATCGTCGAAATAAAGGATATTGATGTCAACCCTGGTGCCGCTTGGCATGTTGCTGTCATTATGCAGGTCGGTTACCTGAACTGAAAATTTTTCTTTGTTTTGTTTATTTAGGATCTCCAGCCTTTCCCTTGTAATGAGCATCCCTCTTGATCTTCTTATGATTCCTGATGCATCCCTTATCTCCTGTGCCTTTTTACGGCCGACCCCATTGTCTTCGATCGTACAGAAAATGAAATTTTTCTGTAGTTGGAGGGAAATCTTAATATGGCCCTGGTCAGGGCTGTGCACCAGCCCATGGATAATTGCATTTTCAACAAAAGGCTGAATGATCATGGGTGGGATCTCCATGAATTCCTGGTCTATGTTGTTATCTATCTCCAGCTCATAATCAAACTTATTGTCGAAGCGCAATCGTTCAATATCCATATAGTGCTTTAAGGCCGTCAACTCATCTTTTACAGGGATGCTGGATTCCCTGGAATTGGAAAGTATCAGGCGCATCAATTGCGAAAACTTGGAAAGATAATGAATGGCTTTATCGGTGTTGCTGGCGATTACAAAGCTCTGAATAGCGTTGAGGGAATTAAAGATGAAGTGAGGGTTCATCTGTAGCTGAAGGGCCTTCTGCTGAATGTCGAAAAGTTCCTTTTCAATGGCCAGGACTTTTTTCTCCACTTCGTGCTTTCTTTTCATTGTACGGATCCTCCAATAAATAAATGACCAGAGCAGCGCGAAGATGAATGCACCGAAAATCCCTCTGAAGATCATGGTGTCCCACCAGGGTGGACGAATAACAATATGCAGGGAGATGCCGGTTTCATTCCAGATACCGTCATTGTTTGAGCCTATGACACGGAAGGTATATGAGCCCGGGGAAACCCTGGTATACTCCGCTCTGCGGCGTCCGGCATCACGGTAATTCCATTCTTCATCATATTCTTCAAGGATATAGGCATATTTATTTTTCGCAGGGTTTGTGTAATCCAGTGCCGAGAATTCGATGGAGAAGAAGTTGTCATCATGGTTCAGGCGAATGGTATCACCATCACAGAATTCTCTTTCTACGGCTTCATTAAACTTCTTAAAAGAAGTGATCACTATGCGTGGAGCTTGCTCATTGAGTGCGATCTCTTCCGGGATAAAACTGTTAAATCCGTCCATCCCCCCGAAAAACATTTCCCCGTCGCCGGCATGAAACCAGGCACCACCATTGAACTCATTTCCCTGCAAACCATCATTGATATCATAATTTATGAATTCACCGGTGGCGGGATTGAATTTTGACATGCCCCAATTTGTGGTTAGCCAGAGGTTCCCGTTTTTATCTTCAAGAGTGATATAAACCACATTATTCGGTAATCCGTCTTGCTCATCATAATAGGTGAATATTTCATTTGCGGGATCAAAGTGGTTCAGTCCGCCACCCATGGTTCCGATCCAGAAGTTGCCCTTGCTGTCTTCGTAAATGCCATATACCGCATTTGAGCTGATACTTTTTGGGTCATCCGGATCTGAAACATATGAAGTAAATTCATCCTTCACCGGATCGTAGCTGTTAAGGCCATTGTCGGTGCCAAACCAAAGTTTTTGTTGTTTGTCTTCATAGATTATCCAGACCTGGTTGCTGGATATACTTTTTGGGTTCCCGGGTTTGTGTACCCATGACCTGATAGTGGCAGAATCCGGATGGAAAGCATTGACACCCCTGGTTGAACCAACCCAAATATACCCTTTATGATCTTCCGTGACCCAGAGTAAATTATTGCTATTCAGCGAAATTGGATTATCCGGCGAGGCTGAATAACTTGTATACATTCCGGTAGATGGCACATACCTGTACAAACCATCACTGTTGGTGGCAAACCAGAAATTTCCCCGGTGGTCCTTGTGAAGTGATCGGATCCTTACATCTGCAAGGTCTGTATAAGGATCGATCATATGGTGCAGGCGGCTGTATCTGTCGTTTTTCCTGTCGAAAATATTCACACCCTTGCCGGTACTAAGCCAGATGAGGCCTTCTTCATCCTTAAATATACTGTGGATCACATTGCTGCTTAAAGAATGTGGGTCATCCGGATCCCTGCGGTAATAATTGAATTTACTTAATCCCAGCTGGACTTTATTTACTCCTTTGTAGGTTCCGATCCAAACAGACCCCTGGTCATCTTCGAAAAGGCAATTCACATCATCATTGCTTATGCTCGTGCTTTTCCCCGAGTGGCTGTAATGAATAAACTCTTGCTTTTCCCGATCAAAGATGTTCAGCTTATCATTTGTCCCTATCCAGAAAATGCCACGTGAGTCCTCCATGATAGCTTTAACAGCATTATTGCTTAAGCTGGATGGATCCTGATGGCTGTGATAAAAACGTTTGAAGCCTGTATGCTCGCCAAGGAAGAGGTTTAATCCGTCTTGAGTGCCAATCCACAAATTCCCATAGTTATCCTCATAAATCTCATTGACCTGATCGCTGCTGATGCTGTTTTCATCGACCGGGTTATGAAAAAAGGGAGTAAAAAACTTTGTGGAATCATCGAATTTAAATAAACCGAACCTTGTAGCGATCCACAGAAATCCATTCCGGTCCTGAATTACCTTGTTGATCCAGTTGGTTCTGATGCTGTCGACACCTGTGATGTTAAAGCTGGTACGCGTATAAACCTGATTGAACTTGTCATATCTGTTCAATCCCTGAACCGT
>QMPN01000442.1 GCA_003648575.1 Bacteroidota bacterium | reverse complement strand
CGAATGCGAGGGAAGAGGGGGTATAGGGGAGAGGTGAGTAAAGATTTAAGAATGAGATATCGCGAAGGCGATAGAAGACTGAAGAAGTACATAAAAAAAAGCGGCCGAAGCCGCTTTTTTTTATTTCATCATTTCTGCGTAGTACTTATAAAAGTACGGAATGGTCTCAATTCCGTTAAAGAATTGCTCCAGCGGAAAATTCTCATTGGGTGAGTGGATGGCATCGGATTCAAGCCCGAATCCCATCAGGATAGACTTGGTACCCAGAACCTCTTCAAAAGTAGAGATGATAGGGATGCTACCACCGCTGCGTACAGGAACAGGTTTCTTCTTGTAAACTTCGGCATAAGCTTTGTCAGCTGCCTGATATGCTACCATATCGGTAGGGGAGACGTATCCCTGTCCACCGTGAAGAGCACTAACCTTTACTTTAACACATGGAGGTGCGATAGCCATGAAGTGTTTTTCGAAAAGCTCAGCGATCTTGATATGATCCTGATGAGGAACCAGCCTCATTGAGATCTTGGCATAAGCTTTAGAGGCGATTACTGTCTTCGCACCTTCACCGGTATAGCCACCCCAGATGCCATTTACATCAAGTGATGGACGGATACCTGTGCGCTCGTTGGTGCTGTATCCTTTTTCACCCCATACCTCATCGATATCCAGGGCTTTTTTGTATTCATCAAGGCTAAATGGTGCTTTGGCCATTTCTGCCCTCTCCGCATCACCGATAACTTCTACATCATCGTAAAAGCCGGGGATGGTTATCACATTGTCATCATCGGTAAGAGAGGCGATCATCTTGGTGAGGATATTGATAGGGTTGGCAACGGCACCGCCAAAGAGGCCTGAATGCAGGTCTTTATTAGGTCCTGTTACTTCAACTTCCATGTATGCCAGTCCACGAAGGCCTGTTGTGATGGATGGGATGTCGGGGGCGATCATTCCGGTGTCGGAAACCAGGATAATATCTGCTTTCAGCATCTCCTTGTGTTGCTCACAAAACTTCCCCAGACTGGGTGAACCCACTTCCTCTTCTCCTTCAACCATGAATTTTACATTACATGGAAGAGTGTCGGTATTTACCATGAGTTCAAAGGCTTTAGCATGCATAAATGCCTGTCCTTTGTCATCGTCTGCACCGCGGGCCCAGATCTTGCCATCACGAATTTCCGGCTCGAAGGGTTCGCTTTTCCAGAGCTCGATAGGATCGACGGGCATCACATCGTAGTGGCCATAGACCAGCACGGTGGGTGCAGAAGGATCGATCATCTTTTCACCGTAAACTACCGGGTTGCCATCGCTGGACATCACCTCTGCCTTATCGGCACCGGCCTTCAGCATGGACTCTTTCCAGTATTCAGCAGCAGCCAGCATATCATCCTTGCGTGCCGACTCAGAGCTGATAGATGGTATTCTGATCAGGCCAAACAATTCGTCAAGGAACCTGTCCTTATTTTCTTCAATGTACTTCTTTACGTGTTCCATAATATTTGTATTGATAGTTTCTTAAATTGTTATATATGTAGGTGATGTTTATTCTGTATTAATCAAGAGTAACTGGTTCCTAGTTCCTGGCATTTAGAAGGAGTCAACCAGCAACCAGTGACCAGTAACTAGTATCCAGTATCCAGTATCCAGTATCCAGTATCCAGAATCTGATCCCAGGTTGCCAAAAATAACAATATCTGACGGAATATAGGATAACGCATCTTTAAAATCAATATTTTTGCATGAACACATTAAATCAGGATCACGATGAAAAAGATCAGGGTGGCCATCAATGGATTTGGTCGTATTGGAAGGATTACCTACCGTGCCATGGTAGGGAATGATAATATGGAACTGGTTGCGGTGAATGATCTGACCTGCCCTGCCACGCTGGGGCACCTCTTTAAATATGATTCTATTCATGGGGGCTTTCCCGGTGATGTTAGCTGGGATGATGATCACCTGAACATCAACGGAAAGAAGATCAAGGTGCTCAAGGAAGCAGACCCGGGAAAATTGCCGTGGAAAAAACTCAACATTGATGTAGTAATCGAATCAACAGGCTTATTTGTTAAGAAAGAAGAGGCTATTCGTCATGTGACCGAGGCGGGTGCCCGCAAGGTGATCATCTCAGCTCCTGCAAAAGGGGAAAGCGATGGTGTTCCCTACGTGGTGCTTGGTGTAAATGATGATGTGATAAAAAAAGAGGATGTGATCATTTCCAACTCTTCCTGTACCACCAACAATGTGGCCCCTTTGATCATGATCCTTGACAAGTTGTGGGGGATAGAAAAAGGCTTTATCACCACCGTACACTCATATACCCGCGACCAGAACCTTATCGATGCTCCCCACAAGGATCTACGCAGGGCCAGGGCTGCTGCATATTCTATCGTCCCGACAACGACTGGTGCTGCCAAGGCGGCAACGCGCATATTCCCGCACCTGGAAGGAAACCTCGGTGGTGCTGGTATCCGTGTCCCCGTTCCCGACGGCTCCCTGACCGACCTTACCTGTACCCTGGCTAAACCCACCAGCGCGGAAGAGATCAATAGCGTATTCAAAGAAGCAGCCGATACTTATCTAAAAGGCATACTTGAATATACCGAGGATCCAATCGTGTCTATCGATATAATAGGTAATACACACTCTGCCATCTTCGATGCTGGCCTCACCGCCGTATTGGGCGATAAAAACAAGCTTGTAAAAGTTGTGGCCTGGTACGATAATGAAACCGGTTACGCCAATAGATTGGTTGAGCTGGTAGTGCGCTTCGCATAGAGTACCGGGTACCGATTTTTGAACGCTGAACTCCAAACTTTTTCTTATATTTAGGGTACGAATTTCACCATTTGGTAATGAAGGCCCTGCTTTCAGTCTTATTATGCTTGTTTTTATTCTACACCATAGGTCCTGGTAGATGACATCCGGCCTGAGCAAGGCTTTGCCTCAGCAGAAGAAACACAGCTGTATCACTTCAGGCAAACCAGTCAGATACAGGATCAATGGCAAGTCTGATTTTACTCTCTCGGGTAGGAAGCAGAGGCATTATCATGAGTTTGATTATGTCATGGAGTTTATTGGAGAATATAATAGGATTGAATTCCTTCCACCAACGGAGATCTCATGCAAGAAATCAATTCCGGTGAAGCAGACTAAAGTTATTGATGAGCGAAAAGCTTTCTACTAACCTAATGCCTAACACTTAAACATCATACTTCAGAAGCCTCAGCTCTTTTCCATCAAAAACTGCATAGGTAAAATTCGAGATCCAGTCGCCCAGGATGACCATCTCTGCATTTCCAATCTTTTGCTGTG
>QMPN01000441.1 GCA_003648575.1 Bacteroidota bacterium | reverse complement strand
TTAATATGTAGAGAATCATCATACTAATAAAAACCATCAAACAAATTCAATAGCTCAGAGCTCTCCTATGCAAACTGAATTGAGCCAAGTATTTGATTCCGCTTTAAGGACATAAGAAGGTACTTATAAACTTAAATTATCCGAGAAGTTATGACGGCATACAAAATATATAAGCCAGGTACTTAATCGTCTGAATTTACATAGGCAGCAGTAACCTGATTAGCTATCTATTAACCTTGGTGTTAGTTGTGTAAATTCTGGAATATGTACAACAGAACATTGAATAAGAGCATGATGATAAATACTTTCATTGTGCATTGCAAGAAACAGACTGAGTGCTTTTTTTATTAATTTTAAACCAAATAAGTTATGAAAAGAAAGAATTTATGTATTTGTTTATTTATTGCGGCTATAGTTGCGTTTCCGCAGCTATTGAGTGCGCAGACTGACTACACTATCACTAAAGATTCGGTTGGGAATGATCATACCTTGCTCCGACTTGAACACCAGAATGGACGCTATGCCGAATACATGTTAGAGGGTAATCCTGATGATATTTCAGCATCCTTCGTGGATTACATTAATCAGGATCCCCTGTTCGAAAACACTACTGATGACCAGCTTGTAGCCACCATCACCCTGCCGGCAGCCGATCTTGGTTTTACTCCCATTGAGTTTTGCAATGTGGGAGACAAGTTGTATTGTTTTGGCGGGAATGCGGTATTTCAGGTCGACCCGGCTACTTCCAATATTCTTAATGTAATACCGTTGAGCAATGCGGGTAGTTTTTTTATGCAAACTATAATTCAATATATCCCTGCCAATAGGTTTATCTTGGGCGATGCCTCACAAAACCGCCTTTTTGTGGCTGACCTTAGCAATAATTTCTACATTATCAATACGCTTACTAATCAAGTTGTCGCAACACATACCTTGGCAGCTTTTACCGAGCAACAATCAACATGCATAGGTTATAATCCCGATGACGATATTGTGTACTGGATGGTGAATAGCTGGGAGGATGGGACTGTGATAAAATCATACAATGCGCTCACTGGTGTTGAGCTGCAAAGCAAGAGTTTTACATATCAAATCAATGATATAATGTTTACAAATGATTACTTGTTTATATGTAACATAGAATCAGACATTTTTGCATTAAATCCAAATTCATTGGCCGTCGAGTTATCTCATTACAATAGTATTTATTATAGATATCATGGTTTTTGTTTTATTGATAATTCAAAAATTGCTGTAAAAGGGAGTTTTGTTGGGAAAAGCTTTTTTAGATTATTCTCAACCACGGATTTACAATTGATAAGTACACATGGAAGTATTTTCCCAAAAGATTTTCTGTTGGATTTAGTATACAACGATGTACATGATGCGATCAATGCTGTAATTATTTATGCTCAGGACGAATTAGAAACTATAAGCTATATAGAAACATATCAGCAAAATGCACAAGGTATTTATGCGAGAGTGAATTCTCAGCCAGTAATTGGTAGGCCTATTTATAAAGTTGGGTGTGTCCCAACATCTGATTATGTCTTTTTTTCGGGGGGAAACTATGCTAATAAAATTAGCATGGTGGACTTCAGTATTCAGCAGGTTCACGGAACAATAGAAGGATGCACTAGTAGACATCTTTTCGTCAATGAAATGTCTGGAACTGAATACGTATATTCAGCCAACCCGCTCGAGGGAACCTATAGCAAGCATTCGAATACAACTACAGCATTGCAAAACATTAAGCAGACGGCATTTAAAACAAGCTCGGGTTGTTATAATAGTCAGAATGATAAATTGAATTTCCTTAATAACCGGATTAATTATGAAAATTCAGGTGTAGCTATAGTTGATGCCTCCGATAACAGTGTATTAAATATGATACAACTCGGAGCTTACCTTACCGATATTGTATATAATGAAAACACAAACAGTATATTTGTTGCAAGTAGAAGCGAACACAAAATATTTGTACTTGATGGACTAACAAATTCCCTGATAAGTACTATTGATGTCTCTGATATACCCTCAAAACTATTTTCTGCTGGTTCTAGTGTCTATTGCGGAGGGAACCAATACATTCATGTTATAGATGCAAATACACTGAATGTGACATCTCATCTGATTGCAAACGATGCTTCTTTTATTCAATTTGAATGGAATGAGGAGCATGGATTAATATATGGCCTTTTTAATACACCCAATGGGTTTATCGCTGAGATCAGTAATTCTACGGGCGTATTGAACAGAGTTGTGGCACTTGGAGTAGCTGAGTGTTCTGACTTAGTATATAATGATATTGAGAATTTGATATATGTCGGAGGTTTGCTTTATCCAAATGTTTATGTATATGACGCTCACTCTCTTTCACAGGTCAATAATATTTCCTTATCGAATGATATGTCTTACGGTATTGATCTTGAGTTTGATATATATAAGAATAAAGTGTACGCTAATATGAAAAATGCTCAATATGCTGGTGGAAATATCACAGCAATATCGTGTATTGATAACACAATAGTTAGCAGCAAAGTTACTCATTCACCTGAAGAGGCAATTTCCTTTAATACTATTAATGACCAAGTATACTACAACAATATGTTTATTAATTCCGAAGACAGGCTTGAGCAATGTTTCAGTATAGATGATTGTTTAGATGATGTAACAGAAAATGAAGTATTTTCTGGAAATATATTTTCTAGGAATTATGTTTTATATTATGATTTCAAGGATTTTGAGGATTTTGTGGATGTCTTCATCCCCTCCACCAACATGCTCTACATGCCCAACGGGGCCTTCTCCAATGTGAGTGTGATCCAATGCCATAACGATTTTCTCGAAGTAGAGGCCGGCTGGAACTGGCTGTCATTTCCGCGCATGGAACGTTACCTGGATGGTGATTTTGATTCCGAAGCTGAGCTTTCGTATTTGAGTATTTTCCCTGAGAGGTATCTGAAAATGCATTATAAGGATCAATCTGCAGCAACGAATTACAAACAATTTGATCCAAATGGAGTCCCGCAATGGATCGGCGAACTTGATAACTTGAATAGTACTAAAGGTTATAAACTCAGAATAGGCGGAAGTGATGATCCCATGTACACGCATTTAAAAGGTGGCAAATTAGAGCCGGAAACCTTTATGGATCTTTATGCATCCGAGCCCGAAAACTGGGTGGGCTATTTTGTTGAATATCCCCAATTGCCACAAGATTGTTTCAGCCCGGCTACCTGGGATGCACTTACCTCTGTTGTTACCCGCTATTGGTCCATTTATAAAGTTGAACCCTCAGGAGGAGGTACATACTGGCTGG
>QMPN01000440.1 GCA_003648575.1 Bacteroidota bacterium | reverse complement strand
TAACGCATTACTAAAGTGTTGATTATATGAAAGATAAAGTGCAAAACATCATCAGGAACTACCATGATGACAGAACGCGTTTGATGGATATTCTCCTCGATATCCAGGCGGAGTTCAAATGCATTCCGGCAGAAGCAATTGAGATCCTGGCCGGACAGCTGAACATGTCGAAGGTTGATGTCGAGCAGACTTTGTCGTTTTATCACTTCTTCACCTATGAGCCAACAGGAGAATACACCGTTTATCTCAACGACAGTGTTGTGGCTAAAATGATGGGTAGTGATGAAATTGCCAGAGCGTTTGAAGATGAAGCCGGAATCAAATTCGGATCTGTCAGTGAAGACGGATTGGTTGGGCTTTTCGAAACCTCAGATATCGGCATGAACGACCAGGAGCCTGCAGCCCTCATCAATGGTGTTCCCTTTACAAACCTCACAATCTCTAAGGTTAAGGATCTTGTAGCCGGGTTTAAAGCCGGTAAGGATGTAAACGATATGGTTGGACAAACCGGCGACGGCAGGAACTCCGACGATCTTATCAAGTCAATGGTAAACAGCAATTGCCGGATGCAAAAAGGCTCTGTGCTATGCCTCGAGTATGAAGTTGGCTCTGCCCTTAAGAGGGCTGTCAACATTACCCGTGAGGCTGTGATAGAAACCGTAAAAAGCTCAAACCTGCGTGGCAGGGGAGGTGCCGGTTTCCCGGCCGGGTTAAAATGGGAATTCTGCCGCAAGTCGAACGGTGATGTCAGCTACCTCGTCTGCAATGCGGATGAAGGAGAGCCCGGTACTTTTAAGGACAGGGTGCTGCTTACTGAAATGCCGGAGCAATTGTTCGAAGGTATGGTCATTGCAGCTTATGCGATCGATGCCAAAGAGGGCTTTCTATACCTCAGGGCAGAGTACAACTATTTGAAAGCATACCTGGAAGGTGTTTTGCAAAAAATGAGAGATGATAACCTTCTCGGCGATAATATCCTCGGTTCGGAAGGATTTAGCTTTGATATACGCATCCAGATGGGAGGCGGTGCCTACGTTTGCGGTGAAGAATCTGCGCTGATCGAATCAATGGAAGGCAAGCGTGGCGAACCACGTAACCGTCCTCCGTTTCCGGTACAGGCGGGATATCATAATAAACCAACTGTAGTTAATAATGTAGAAACCCTCAGCACGGTAGTGAAGATCATTCTCCACGGTGCTGACTGGTTCAGGGCGATAGGTACGGAGGAATCAGCAGGCACCAAGGTGCTCAGCGTCTCCGGTGACTGCAGGAAGCCCGGCGTATATGAAGTTGAATACGGAATGACCGTAAACGAAATGCTTGAAATGGTAGATGCCGACTCCGTACAGGCAGTCCAGGTTGCCGGCCCTTCAGGTGTTTGTATTGGCCCTGACAAATTCGATCAAAAGATTTCGTTCGAGCAGCTCCCGACAGGAGGTGCCATGATCGTGATCGGCAAAGACCGTGACCTGCTTAAAGAAGTAGCCCTTAATTATATGGATTTCTTTATTGAGGAATCATGCAGTTCATGCGCTCCGTGCCGTTCACTGACTGTGATCCTGAAGAATAAGCTCCTTAAGCTTATGAATGGATTCGGTACCATGAATGATATCGATGAATTGTACGACTGGAGCAAGTATATGAAGCAGGCCAATCGTTGCGGCCTGGGACAGACTGCTGCTAACCCGATCATGACCACAATCGATAACTTCCGTCCATTGTACGAAGCACTCGTCAAAACCGATGATGACTTTGTTTCTGAATTTGATATGGACAAAGCTGTTGAAGCTTCATGTAAATATGTTGACAGGGTACCCAACGTACATTAATCTTATTTAAGAATCTGAAAGACTTAACAATATGAACGAAAAGATCAAAATACACATAGATGGTAAGGAATGCTGGACCACAGACGGGACAAGCATTATTGATGCTGCAAAGGAAAATGGCATCTTTATACCTTCTCTTTGTCATGTTGATGGTATTAAGCCTGCCGGCTCCTGCCGCATTTCTAATGTTCAGGTGAACGGGCGCAACATGACCGCTTGCAGCACACCGGCTGTGGACGGAATGAACATAGAAAGCAATATTCCCGAGCTCGTGGAAATGAGAAAAGCCATAATAGAAGTCATGTTTGTGGCCGGTAATCATTTCTGTCCTGCTTGCGAAAAGAGCGGGAACTGTGAATTGCAGGCCTTAGGCTATCGCTACCAGATGCTGGTGCCGCGCTTTCCGTATGAATTCCCTGAAAAGGGCGTGAATGCCGACAGTAAATATATCTATCACGACAGGAACCGCTGCATCATGTGCAAGCGTTGCGTGCGTGGTGTTATTAAAGATGGTAAACATGTCTTTGCATTCCACGGCAGGGGTGGTGAAAACCTTCACATTGAGCTCGACACCGAACTTGCTTCACAGCTTACTGAAGCTGAAGCACTGGCAGCGATGGATATCTGCCCTGTTGGCGCGATACTCAAGAAAGAGCGTGGTTATTATCAACCTATCGGCGAGCGTAAATACGACAAAGAGCCTATCGGTAGTGAAATTGAAAACAAATAATAAAAAGGAGACCAGATAATGAGCAAACCAGTAGTAGCAACAACATCTCTGGCCGGCTGTTTCGGATGCCATATGTCACTTCTTGACATTGACGAAAGGATCCTGGAACTGATCGAGCTGGTTGAATTTAATAAATCTCCGATCGATGATATCAAGACTTTCACAAAGCACTGCGACATTGGCCTGATCGAAGGCGGATGCTGTAACAGTGAGAATATACATGTTTTGAAGGATTTCCGGAAGAATTGCACGATACTCGTTTCACTGGGTGAATGCGCCATTATGGGCGGCTTACCTGCACTCAGGAACGGGATCCCGGTAGAGGAATGTATCCGTGAAGCATATCTCGACGGGCCAACCGTTGGATTGAACAAGGAGCAGATACTGCCGAATGATGATGAATTACCAATGATACTTGATAAAGTATATCCCTGCCACGAGATCGTTAAGATCGATTATTACCTGCCGGGATGCCCGCCAAGGGCCGACCTCATCTGGAATGCGCTTGTGGCGCTTGTAACAGGTGATGAGTTGAAATTACCTTATGAAGTTGTTAAATTTGATTAAAAGGAGATAGTAATATGTCACAGAAAATAACCATAGAACCGGTAACCAGAGTGGAAGGACACGGCAAGGTTACCGTACACCTGGATGATCAGAACAATGTTTCTCAAACCAGGTTACATATAGTAGAATTCAGGGGTTTTGAACGTTTCGTGCAGGGCAGGCCTTACTGGGAAGCTCCCGTACTCGTACAGCGCCTTT
>QMPN01000439.1 GCA_003648575.1 Bacteroidota bacterium | reverse complement strand
TGCCAATCGATTTCTTTGAAAAAGGAAAGACATACATCTTCTTCTCACATGTAATCAAAGGGCAACCTTACAACATGCCTATGCTGAAAGCTATGATGGAGAAAGGGGTGAATCTTATCGAATATGAAAAGGTGACCGATGAGCTGGGCCGCAGGCTGATCTTCTTCGGTAAATTTGCCGGACTGGCAGGAATGATTAATTCACTCTGGGCGATGGGCTATAGGCTGCGGGCGATGGGTTTGGAAACACCTTTTGCTAAATTGAGACAATCGCATAAATATGATTCCCTCGAAGAAGCCAAGGAAGATATTCGCAAGGTAGGTATGGAAATTGCAGCAAAGGGATTACCTGCTGAAATTTGCCCTCTCACCATCGGCTTCACCGGCTATGGCAATGTTTCCCAGGGAGCACAGGAAATAGCCGGATTGTTACCTTCTATGGAGGTTTCACCTGAAGAGTTGCTGACTCTCAAAGGCCGTAATGATCTTCCCAATAATGTGATTTACAAAACCGTATTTAAGGAGTGGGATCTTTCGCAACCTAACGACAGCAATGCTGAGTTTGAGCTGCAACATTATTATGGCTATCCGAAAGAATATCATAACGTATTCGAACAGTACGTTCCACACCTGAGCATCCTTATGAACTGCATGTACTGGGCTGAGCAATACCCCCGCATCCTCACCAACGAATACCTGAAAAAGCTGTTCATCGAAGGAAAAAACAAGCTTTCTGTGATCGGTGATGTAACCTGCGACCCTGACGGATCCATACAGTGCACGCATAAGGGAACCGAAATTGAAGATCCTGTTTTTGTCTATAACCCACTGACTGACGAAGCTACTATGGGCTTTGAAGGCGAGGGCGTACTCGATATGGCCGTGGACATATTACCCAGTGAACTTCCACGCGAATCGTCCGTTGCATTCAGCAATGCCCTGGTCGGATATGTGAAAGCCATCGCGGCAGCAAATTATGATGTGCCTTTTGCTGATCTTGACATCCCGGGGCCGGTGAAAAGGGCAATGATATTGCATCAGGGCAAATTAACCCCTGATTATGAATACATTTCAGAGCATTTAGATAATTAATTTAATACCTACACCTAATAATTAATCACTTATGAAAAAAGTTTTGATCCTCGGAGCCGGAATGGTGGTAAAGCCCATTGTAACTTATCTTTTAGAAAAAGATTACCTGGTAACTGTAGCCAGCCGTACAAAATCAAAAGCGGATATAATAATCGGTGATCACCCCAATGGCACTTCACTTGCATGGACAGTTGATGATGAAGCAACCCTTGAGCGTCTTGTCGAAGAACATGACCTTACGGTGAGCCTGCTTCCATATGCATTTCATGTGATGGTAGCAAAACTTTGCATCAAACATAAGAAGAATATGGTAACCACTTCTTATGTGCTGCCTAAAATGCAAGCTCTTGATGCTGAGGCCAAAGCAGCAGGGATTATCATCCTGAATGAACTCGGCCTGGATCCGGGTATCGACCATATGTCGGCCATGAGGATTATCGACCACGTTCACGAAAAAGGTGGTAAGATCGAGGAGTTTTACTCATTCTGCGGAGCACTCGTAGCCCCTGAAGTGGAGAAAAATCCTTTCAATTATAAATTCACCTGGGCACCCAAAGGGGTGGTTATGGCCAGCAACAACGATGGTAAATACCTGCGCAGGGGAGTGGAGAAATATATTCCTACGGAGGATCTTTTCAAAGATCCCATCAAAGTTGATGTAGATACCGTGGGCCCGCTGGAAGTGTATCCCAACAGGGATTCATTGCCATATGTTGAGCTTTATGGCATTCCCGAGACTACAACCATGTTCCGGGGTACTTTCCGTTATGATAAGTGGTGTGAGGTGCTGGATGGCATGAAAGCCCTGAATCTGCTCTCTAATGACAAGATCAATATGGAAGGAATGACCTATGCAGAGCTTCTTGCCAGAGCAGCCGGCCTGCCGGGCATCGACAACCTGAAAAATGCTGTAGCGGAGAAACTTGGCGGTGATGAAAGCGGATATGTCAGGGAAGCGCTCGAATGGCTTGGATTCTTTGGTGATGATGCTGTCGACAGGGGTGAGGATACACCTTTTGAGGTGACATCAGACGTTATGATCAGCAAGATGATGATTGGCGAAGATGAACGCGATATGGTTGTACTGCAGCATACTTTTGTTGCCGCTTATGGTGATAAAAAAGAGGTGATCCGTTCAACAATGGTTGACTATGGCACCCAGCAGACTGATACTTCTATTGCCCGCACAGTGGCCCTTCCGGCTGCCTGCGGTGTGGATATGATCCTCCAGGGACAGATCTCAGCCAAAGGTGTTTATATCCCGGTCATCCCCGAGATCTACAACCCTATCCTCGATCAGCTCGAAACCATGAATATCAAGATGGTGGAGGATTATGGGTTGCCGATGGAGGACAATATTCAGTAGTGCTTTAAATGCAAATTATTTAAAACTCTAAACTCTAAACCCTAAACCCTAAACAAATTCCAATTTCCCAAATCCAAAACCCAAAAATTCTACGAATCAACTTACTACGTTTTGAACATTTGAGCATTTGAATTTTGAACTTGTTTAGGGTTTAGGGTTTAGGGTTTAGGGTTTAGGATTTTGTTTGATATATTAGCTGTCATTTTAACAGGATTCCCCTGCTGGCACTATTTTTGACAATAAGTATCAATAATTTTATTGTATGGATATTGCCATAACGGCCGTTTTAGTGATCATTGTTGCGTATTACCTGTTTTATTACAGTGGTAAGAAGAAAGCGCATGGCAAGGGTAATAAAGCGCAAACAAAACCTAAGAATAATATGAAATATGGTAAATGGGTAGGTGGTGGGTTAGGTTGGGCATTTGGAGGCCCTATCGGTGCCATTCTTGGCTTTGCATTCGGTTCTATGTTTGATGGGATGCAAACCGGTAAATATGCTTATGAGTCCGGGACCACGAGTCGCGGAGATTTCAATGTGAGCTTGTTGATACTGTCGGCTGCTGTTATGAAAGCCGACGGCAGGGTTACAAAATCTGAACTTGAATATGTAAAGGCATTTCTTATAAGGCAGTTTGGCCCACAGGTTGGGCAGGAGCAGCTTACGGCCCTGCGGGAGATTCTCAAGCAAGACTTCAGTATAGCAGATGTTAGCCGGCAGATCGGCCGGCATATGGATTATTCATCCCGGCTTCAGCTACTCCACTATCTTTTCGGCCTTTCCGGTGCCGATGGGCAGGCCCATTCTAAAGAGGTCAGCCTGATCGAAGCCATCAGCTCATATCTCGGTATCCGCATGCCTGACCTGAATTCTAT
>QMPN01000438.1 GCA_003648575.1 Bacteroidota bacterium | reverse complement strand
GAAGGCAATTCTGCAGATATGATATTCGACTTTGATGACCTCATTGCATACCTGTCAAGATTCTTCACACTCAAAACCGGCGACCTCATCTTCACCGGAACCCCGGCCGGGGTCGGGCCAATCCGTATTGGTGACAAGCTGCAAGCATATATTGGTGATAGGTTGATGCTGAAATGTAATATTAAGTAGGCGGTGGGCTGTGGGCGATGGGCGGTGGGCTGTAGATTTAATAAAACTATCTGCCTTTATTGAAATCCTTCCTATAGTTAATCAAATTATTTAGCATCTTCATAATTGATTCAATCAGAGACAAGATATTTTTATACTCATTATCACTAATGTATTCAATTTTTTGAGCTATTAATAATTGTGTTTTAAGTTCAGCACAAGAACCTCTTGCATTATAAAAATATCTTACCCCAAGTTTATCAAAACCTGATCCTGCACCTTCAGCTATATTTGAGGGGACACTGACTGCAGCCCTTCTTATCTGATCTCGAAATGAAAAGTCTTTTGATAAGGCACCCCTTTGTGATAATTTATAAACTGCTGTGGCTAATTCGATTGACATTTTCCACACTTCAAGTTTTGTGATATCTCCCATGGTAGTAATCTATAACTATTAATACCAAAAACTCAAAAATGTCACACTTTAAGTATAAAAATCACCCAAACAAAATGGGGGAAGCAATGCCCACAGCCCAATGCCCATAGCCCATCGCCTAGTTAAAAACAATATCAGTAATGATCTTTCCGCCGACTATCCCATTTAAGCTATCGATGATCTGCCCCTTTGAATATGCGAGCTCATTTTTTAGGGCCGGGGAATCGAGCTTAACGAATAGCTTGGAGCCTTTAATATAGAGATCCTTAGTATGATTTGTGATCATCGTGCCGGTTACATCAGGCCAGGCTTCGATGATGCGTGCCTGGTTAAGTTTGCCTTCGAGGCGATATGAGGACAGCAGTTCACGGATCACTTCCCCCAGTGGTTGCTCATTTGATCGTCTGGCCATGCTTGTTAGATTTCGGGTTCCGACAGTAGGCCGTCGGTCACATTAAATATTAAGTGGTCGATATCGATAGTGCTGAAGACTTTCTCAATCCTGCTTCGCTGGGTGTCGGTGATGAACACCTGCCCAAAATTATTCTCACTCACCAGTTTTATCAATTGCTTAACCCTGTGGTCGTCCAGCTTATCGAAAATATCATCAAAAAGGAGGACCGGCTTATATCCTTTTTCCTCTTTGGTGTAGTCGAACTGAGCCAGTTTTATGGCGATCACAAAGGACTTCTGTTGCCCCTGGGAGCCGAATTTCTTCACCGGATAATCAAAAATACTAAACTTCAGGTCGTCCTTATGGATCCCGGCGGTAGTATACCTTAACATGCGGTCTTTGCTAAGTGTCGATGCCAGCAACTTGCCGGGTTCAGTATCATGCAGGTGGGATTCATATTCGATCGACACCTTCTCCTTCCCTTCGGAGATGAAGTCGAAATACTTTTGAAATATCGGGATAAAGCGTTCAATGAACACTTTGCGCTTGCTGTAAATTTCGCTGCCCAGCCGCGAAAGCTGCTCATCCCATATCTCCAGCATAGCCTGATCGAAGAAATTCCTTTCAGAAAATTGCTTTAAAAGAGAATTCCTTTGCTGCAGGGCCTTATTATAGTTGATCAGGTCGTCGAGGTATACTTTGTCGAACTGGGAGATGACACTGTCAATGAGTTTTCTCCTTATCTCACTGCCTTCGTTGATCAGGTCCCTGTCGTAGGGAGATATCATCACCAGCGGAAAGGCCCCGATATGATCGGCGAGACGATCATAGGGTTTATCGTTGAGTTTGAACAGCTTTCTCTCCCCTGATCTCTGCACGCAGCTCACCTTATCAGAAGAATCACCGTTACGGATAAACTGGCCATGAATGGCAAAAAAGTCCTCCTCATGCTTGATGTTCTGGGTGTCGACGGGATTAAAATAGCTTTTACAGAAAGAGAGGTAATAGATGGCATCCAGCAGGTTGGTCTTTCCAGTGCCGTTATCGCCTGTAAAGCAATTGATCTTGGGCGAGAAGCTTGCATCTGCTTTCGCATAGTTTTTAAAGTTGGTGATATTCAGGCTTTGCAGGTACATCAGATTATCTCTTCTATTTTTCGAGCCACATTTTCCATCAGCCATTGTGGTGTGGAAGCTGCACCGCTGATACCGACAGTGCCCACCCCGTCAAACCATTCCCGTTTTAATTCATCCGGTTCTGAGATGAAGAAAGTCTTTGGATTTTTATCTTTACAAACATTAAACAATTTCTTGCCATTGGAGCTTTCCTTTCCGCTTACGAAGATGATCACCTCTGATCGCTCAGCAAATTCTTCCAGTGATGGGATGCGGTCGGTCACATGCCGGCAGATGCTGTCATAGCGGATAAAGTCCGGTTCCTCCTGCTGTTCCCTGACCCCCTTTTGTATGGTATCAGAAATAAAAAGATATTGATCGGCGTCCATGGTCGTTTGTGAAAACAGCCTTATTGGCCTGCTGAGGTCCACAATATCCAGTTCATCCTTCGATTCGAGTATCAGGGCCATCCCTTTTGCATTTCCTGCCAGTCCGATCACTTCAGGATGCTCCTTTCTGCCAAAGATAAGCAGCTGCCCGTTTACCTTATTCATATCGTCAGCAGCCCTGCTCACTTGCTGTTGTATTCGCCTTACTACAGCACAGGTGGCATCGACAACCTCCACGCCGATCTTTTCAAGATGCTTATATGTTTCAGGTGGCTCGCCATGGGCACGGATGAGCAACTTTTTCCCACCAAGCTTTTCAAGGTCATCTTTAGAGGCGATGCTCAGCCCCTTATCTTCAAGGCGGTGCATTTCGGAATCATTATGCAAAATAGAGCCATAGCTGAAGAATTCATCACTTTTACCGAGTTCATCTTCGGCCTTTTTAATGGCTCTCCTCACGCCGGGGCAAAATCCTGCTGCATGGTCGATGGTAATGGTCATATGTATGCAAAAGTACACATTTTAGCTGTGTCCAACAGCTGGTAATTGGTTGAATTGGTTGAACTGGTTGAACTGGTTGAATTGGTTGAATTGGGACAGCCAAAGGAACGTGGACAAAATTTGTCATTCTGAGGAGTTCACGCAGTGAATGACGAAGAACCCTTTAGCGCGGTGCACTAAACAAGCAAAATGTACCTGCCAGCTGTTTGCACTGCGTTGGCAAAATGATTTTACTTGGTAGCTGCAAATTGCCACGGGTCCTTCTTCACTCGCCCCGAATTCTCGGGCTCGATCATCAGGATGACAATTTTTATCTACTAACCTGGGTGCAGG
>QMPN01000437.1 GCA_003648575.1 Bacteroidota bacterium | reverse complement strand
TCCGGCCCGATGCCGATAATGAAGTCATTTCTCAGCCTCTCACGGTATTCCCAGTATTTTTCTTCGTTTTGCTGTGGCGTTTGCGCATAGATATCTCTGGCTGCTGTGCTTAGCAGTAGGATGAAAAAGAGGGTGATATGTATATAGCGAAAGTTCATTTTCAATATTAGGTATCGTCCCTTACGGCTACTGCCGGCTGAAGCTTGAGTGCTTTCCTGGCCGGCCATATGGAGGCAAGCATGGCACCTATGATGACAATGATGCCCAGGAAGAAATAAAATGTCGTTTCAATGACCGGGAAAACATGGGCATTATAACCGAGGGCTTCAAAGCCTTCCGACCATGCTGCAAAGTTGATCCCATTACGGCGGGTGAGTGCGATGGTAGTCACAGAAAGTGCTATTCCAATCACAGCGCCTGTGATCGACATAAATATCGTTTCCAGCATGATCATTCTGAATACCCGGCCCCGGTTCATGCCAATAGCCATAAGCATACCCAATTCCCGGGTACGCTCTATGATCACCATTAACATCACATTAACAATACCGAAGGTGAGGGCAAGCAGGATGATCATTATGAGGATGAAGCCAAACTGGTCCATCATTCCAACAATAGCCATAAGGGTAGGGGCCAGTTCTTTCCATGTTAATACACTCAATCCCGGAAATTCAGATTCAAGGGCTGCTTTGGCCTGGTTGATATCAATATCTTTCTGATACCGGATGGCGATCTCAGATACTATAGTGCTGTCCGGGGCAACCATATTCTCTAATTGACCGGTGAGAATAAAAACATTCATTTCATCAAAAACTGTATTGGAGGTCCGGAAAATGCCCTCGACACGGTATAAGCCCTGTGCCGTTTCCCCATCCAGGGCTGCAGTGGTGAGCACAATCTTTTTTCCGATCCCGCTTTTCAGGTGTTCGGACAGCTTGTAAGATATCACAATGGAGGGTATACGGGATGCCTTCTCAAAATATGTGCCTTCTATCAGTTTATCATGTATGGCGGTGACTTGCTTTTCCTTTGCCGGATCGATCCCATTGATCATCACCCCATTACCGGAATGCGCGGTGCTGGCCATACCTGTGGCTTTACTCCTGAGACAGAATGACTCCACGTCATCATTACTTTCGAGGAATGACGAAATGCTTCCCGGGTCAGGGATGGCATATTCAATTGATTCATCTTCCAGGAATTTGGGATTATGCAGTTGCATGTCAGAAATCTCATTCTCGATGGCGGCATCGACCTTCTGCTGCGTCATGCCATTCATCAGGGCGACCATGAACAGGCTGCCATACAATCCAATTGCTGTGGCCAGGATGACCACCATGCTGCGGAGTTTGTTTCTCCAGACATTTCTCCATGCTATGGACCAGATCATAACTTCTTACTTTACTGTTAACAATTATTCTTTATCAAATAAATCCTAAATCCTAAATTCTAAACCCTAAACAAATACCAATGTTCAAAATACAAAATAACAAACTACAATCAGATATCAGGTATTTGGAACATTTAATCATTTGGATTTTGAGTTTGTTTAGAGTTTAGAGCTTAGAATTTAGGGTTTAGAGTTTAGGGTTTAGAGTTTAGGGTTTAGGGTTTAGAGTTTAGAGTTTAGAGCTTAGAGCTTATTATTGTCAGTGTCCACGGATTGCTTTAAGCACATTAAACCGCTGTATTACGATCAGTGGATATAACACTGCGATGGATGTCAGTACCAGGATCACGATCGCCTGATTATAATAAATCGCCAGGTCCATGGAAAAAGGCATTACCGGCTCCACATTCATGTCGATCATGGCCTTTGCCGCCTCACCTGTCAGCCGGATCGGATTCAGATAAAAATAATACATCAGAGGTGTGGCCAGCGCAATACCAGCCAATACACCGATCAGGGCAATGTATATTGTCTCGATAAAAACAATTGTCCCGAGTTTGTGCCTTTGCATACCCACTGAAACCATGACCCCGAATTCGCGTTTTCTTTCCAGGGTCATCATCATCATGGTGCCCAGTATGCCGAAACCAACTACAATGTAAAGTATCCCCAGCATAAACATCCCGCTGATATTGTCACTTTCGATGCCTTGCACTACTTCGGGATTCATCTCCCGCCACTCCATGATCTCATAATCCGGACCGATCTTTTCCCTGACAGCAGTAGTGTCAGTAGCAAGTTTCTTCGGATCATGTAGCATAATAGATATGGAAGTCATCATGTCCGGGGCACCATATAAATATTGGGCTTGTGTCAGGTCCATGTATAACAATTTGTTGTTCATGGCAGTTGAGGGGAAACTGATGATCCCCCTGACGGGATATACTCCGGCTGCGGTAGCACCATGATATCCCTGGCTAATGAGGGTGATGGTATCGCCTACCCCAAGTTTCAGGAATTTGGCCAGGTTGACCACCACAAGTACCCCATCATCACCTTTTTTAAGATACTCCCCTTCAATTACTCGTTTTTCCAGTCCGCTGGCTTCGCTTTCAATTTCAGGGTTTGTTCCAATCACAGCAATGCCTTTGGTATGTGAACCGGAAGATCCCAGGGCAAAAGATTCCAGCCTTGGAACGCTCAGACTGATGTTGGGAATTCCCTTGAGGGCATCCATTATTCCATCATCACTGAAAATATTGTTGATGGTTTTATCATCCCAGTACCCTTTTTGATGGATCTGGATATAACCGGTGGTGTTTTTGATCGTATTCTCCTCCATGGCGCCATATGAACCGAGTTGTATAGAGCGCATGAGCAGGGCCAGGAATACTGCGAAGAAAACAGATGCTACCGTGATGAGGGTTCTCTTCTTGTTCCGCCAGAGGTTTCGCCATGCAATTTTAAGATACTCTTTCATGCTTTCACGAATTTGTATTATTACCGGATCTTTTTCATGTTTTGTTGCGAGAAAAATGATTCTTTTATATCGACATTGAACTCATTTTCAGTGATTTCAATAATAGTCTGGTTGCCCGGATCATCGATAGGTGTCATGACCATCTTTGCCGGCAGCTTCCTGTCGGAGAATTGCCTGATGTCGGAACTTTCCTGGCGGTTTATCAATACATTGTCTTCATCATAGAATTCGAGCTTGAGCTCGTAGAATTCTTCTTTTGATATCCATGCAAGCACCTTTCCCCATACGACGGGGGCATCGGGCTTGGGGATGAGCTCCAGCTTGTAGCAGTTCAAGCTCTCCACCACCTCTTCCCCGATGATCTTATGGGTATATTGGTTCACATATGAGTTCATCTTTACCAGGTCGTCATTGGTGAAATCAGAGCCCATCCACGACTGGCTCATCATTGACGGGGGAATCTTGATCATCT
>QMPN01000436.1 GCA_003648575.1 Bacteroidota bacterium | reverse complement strand
CTACGTTGAGGTCAGGGTGCGTATGGCAGAGGACTGCTGGGGCACCGCCGACCTGGTTGTCTTTGGTGACAACGGCACACTGTATGTGTGTGACCTCAAGACCGGCCACGGCAAGGTTGATGCTGCCGACAACCTGCAGTTGAAGTTGTACGCCCTGGGCGCGTTGAAGTCTGACTACGCCCTGATGTACGACATCGATACCATTGTTGTCGCAATATCGCAAGGCCGGATCAACCACCACGACTCGGTCGTGTACACGGTGGAAGAGATCCTGGCATTTGAAGAGGACCTGCTGGCCGCTATAGACGCGATCGCGACTGAAACCGACAACTACATCCCGTCGGATAAAGGTTGCCAGTGGTGCCCGGTACGCGCCCACTGCCCGGCACTCGCGGCACAGGTCCACGCTGCAGCACAGTCTGACTTCAAGGCCATGACCATCGACGCCCTGGGTGACGCCATGCTCGAGATCCCGCTGATGAAGTCGTGGATCAAGGGTGTGGAAGACCAGACCAAGGAACACCTCGAGAAGGGTGACCCGATCGAAGGTTGGAAGATGGTTGAAGGGCGCCGGACGCGGAAGTGGATCGACCAGGTTGCCGCTGAGAAGTACTTCAAGAACCGGGTAGGCAAGTTCCAGCACACCTGCTACAACATGAAGTTTATGTCGCCTGCCCAGATGGAAAAGGCAATTGCGGCCGATGGTGTGAAGATCCGCGGTACTGTCGATTTTGACAAGGTCGTGGAGTGGGGTGGTGGTCAACCGACGGTTGCAAAAGAATCTGACAAGCGCGAGGCCCTGGTTTATGGGGATAAAGCGGCGTCTGATTTTGCTACCTGCGATGATGACGATTTGTTAGATTAATTGTTGACAGAATATACAATGATCTATATTATGAATCTGAGTTTTGGGAACACGTCCCAAAATTCCTTAAATGCAAAAATGACATAGGAGAAAAAGTCAAATGAGCAAATTTGTAACCCCAGTAGTAAACGGTGCCTTCCTGGCACTGTCCGAACCTCGCATCGCCCCGGGTGGTGAAGAGGACTCAGCAAAATACCAGATCACCGTTGTTCTTGATTCCGATGATAAGTTCTGGAAGAAACTCCAGAAGCAGATCAAGGCATGTGCAGTCGCAAAGTGGGGCAAGGTTCCACCTAAATGTGTGCTGCCAATTAAAGATGGCGACGACACCGACTACCCTGAGTTTGGTGGATGCAACACAGTCTCGATGGCAAGCAAACGCCGTCCAGAAATTGTTGACTCCTCAAACCAGCCCATAGTTGGTGCCGCAGACATCGGATCTGGTGACCTGTTCCGTGTTTCCTACTCAGTTTACGCCTGGGAATTCCCTCCGCTTAACCGCAAGGGTGTGTCCGTTTCACTGTCCAATGTACGTTGGGAAGGTGAGGGCGATGAGCGTTGGGATGGTGGATCTAAAGCGGCCGATGACTTTGCAGATTTTGCAGAGGAAGACGGCGATGCGGATGAGCTGCTCGGCTAGTAAGTAATACACGCGACCGGGTTTCCTTTGATTATATCCCCGCCGGGGCCGGTCATCAGCGTAGTCATGTTCACCCCGGCGGGGCCATTTCTTAAAGGAAATTGTTATGAAAAAATTAATTCTAATGCTGATGATCATCAGCGCAACTGCTTCGGCAGCGACCATCACCGCATTCAAGACCGGCGAACGTGTTACCGGTTCCACCAAGCAGTGCTACTACCAGGGCAACGGCGCCCAGTACACCACCACCATCCGTAGCTATGAACTCTGCCCGCTGACCATTGAGGTGGAAGTCTAATGTCACGCCGTGTGAGTTGGTTCAGTTGTGGCGCTGCTTCGGCAGTTGCCACTAAGCTTTCCAGCCCGGACGTGATCGCGTACTGCGAGACTGGGTCCGAGGATATTGATAATGCCAGGTTCATGAAGGACTGCGAGGTGTGGTTTGGCAAAGACGTCACGCCACTGCGTAGCAGACGCTTCAAGGACACCTGGGATGTGTGGGAGCGGGAGCGTTACCTCGCAGGCATCAATGGTGCCCCGTGTACCCGGGCCTTGAAGGTGCGCCCCCGGCTGGACTTCCAGCGTGAGGACGACATCCACATCTTTGGATACACTGCAGACAACCCAGACATCAAGCGGGCCAACGCACTGCGCGAACACTATCCAGAACTGACCATCGAGACACCACTGATAGACCGGGGCCTGACCAAGGCGGCATGCCTGTCGATGATAATGAACGTGGGGATCGATCCACCCAGGGTCTACGCCTGGGGATTTAAGAATGCGAACTGTACCACCTGCGTGAAAGCAACTAGTCCTGCGTACTGGGCACTTGTGAGACAGCGATTCCCTGAGGACTTCGCAAGGATGGTGGAACTGTCCCGGCGCCTGAACGTCAGGTTGACCAGGATCAAGGGCGAACGGGTGTTCATCGACCAGATACCACTGGACCACAAGGTGACCAATCCCATCGCACCCGAGTGTGATTTTTTATGCCAGATTTTTGAAGGGGAACTGGACTGATGCAATATGTAGAAGGATCTATGAAGGGCGCCCACCGCAAGCGTGGTATGACCACGAGCAACTGCGCCATCGACCTGGACAAACAGGCCCGGATGTACCATGAGTGGATGAACAGGGAGCAACGATGCACCATCCACCTGTACCCGGCAGGACACCCCGCAAGCAACGCCCAGAAGACCCGGGAATATTTCCTGGGTGTATTTCCATTGGGTAGGTTCGTCATCCGTGACGTGAATCCAGAGGACTGGAAATGATCCGACGAGAGTACCCCACAAGGAGGTGCCACCACTGTGGCAGACAATCATGGCGCGTTGCCCAGGGCGAGATGTGTCAGTGGTGTGGTCGCAAGACCAGCAAGTACAACCACATGCTGTTCCACACCATCGCGATCCTCGCGGTGGTCGCCATGATAGTAACCGCAGTGAGGTTAGCCTGATGAAAGATTTATTTTTGCGTTACCTTTTTACTGACCGTGGGGGTAAGGATGTCTACGATGCGTACCACCTCGAAGATCACATGACCATGAAACATAAGCTTGGTCAGGTCAGGATAGACCGGAGGGATATTGATCCCGAACAACCACCAAAGCAGGAGAAGTAAGTTATGCCGTTCGAAAAAATTGCACAGTTGGGTTCAGAACTGGGTAAGTCCCAGCTTTACATGGAACAGATGCAGGGTCAGTTGAAGCAGTTGCAGGAAGAGAATGAAAAACTGCGCGAACGTCTTCAGCAGATGATGCAGGAAAAGCAGCAGTTGCAAAAACCGGCAGGGATTAAACCGGCAAGCTGATGGAAACCTGGCGCCCTGTTGTTGG
>QMPN01000435.1 GCA_003648575.1 Bacteroidota bacterium | reverse complement strand
TACTTACAAAGATATAAAAAAAGAGGTTACTGGTTTCTGGCTACTGGTTGCTGCGTGCGCCGAAGCTTTAGCGTAGGTGTACTGGTTGCTGGCTGCTGGTTGCTGTCAACCGTCAACCGCCAACCGTCAACTGTCAACTGTCAACTGGTTGCTGGTTGGGCGATGGGCTGTGGGCAAGTTTAAACTTACAACTAAAAACTTAACACTAACTCAACACCCAACCCTCAACACTCAAAACTATTTTAAAAAAAAAGGGGAAGCAGTTAAAAAAACCACTTCCCCAAATTCAGGATATTGAGGCGGATCTACCACCCCAATAAGGTTATACCTGCTGCAAACTGGTTCAACTCGGGGCCTTTGTCCTTGCGGAACATGCTTACCATATTGTAGGTTGCAAACAGGTTGATAAATCCCCAGCCTACGCGTAAAGTGGCATCTGCCTTGAAAGGCTGGAGATGATAGTCGTCATAAGAATGCGTTTTGTTATAATTGGGAGAAGTCCTTTGCCATTTATCAATGTATTGGCCTGTTGCAGGGTCGTATTGAGTAAGCGTATATTCTTTGTTGAGTTCGTTATAATACTTCTTCTGCCATGACCATAGCCTGACCCCCAGGATCACACCCACGCCAACATGGAAAGAGTTTATTTTCCTTATTGTATGGTTCTGCCATTCAAAAATCAATGGTATCTGCAGGTAAGCTATAGCGAGCTTTGATTTCCTGACATTGATGCCTTTATCGATATAGCCAATCAGATAAGCAGAATCGGGGCTAAGGCTTGTAGGCCTGTTGAAGCGGTAATTGTTCCACGATAGGCCGATACCTGTCAGCATTCCCCATTCCTGGTTTTTGCTGAGGGCAATATTCTGTTCATAGATGTTCATGTTCACCTGTATGGATTTTTCCATCCGCAGGTCCATGTATTCATCTTCCGGGCGGAAATTCATATCAAAATCTTTGGTTAGGTATCCATTTACACCCAGCTCAAAACCGGCCCAGTGACCGTTAAACTTACGTAGTTTGATCTTGCACCATCTCACATTGCCATCATCACTAACGGTCAGCCTCCTGTTGCCAATGGTGATCTTTGTGCTGTCATTGTCGATCACCTCAACCCTTATCCCTGCAATTTTCACACTGGTTGTATCACCGTAGTCGGTAGTATATACTCTGACATGCTCGTTTTCGCCAATAACTTCACCGGAAACAATTGTAAGCGTTTCCGGTTTGCCGCTCAGTTCGATGGATCCTGCCCCGCTGGTATTTGAAATCACTTCCGTGGAAGCATTTACGCTCGCTGAGCCTGCACCACTTACCGTAGCCCTGGTAACCCTGGTAGCCATGCCTGCCGCAAGCAGATCGCTTGCACCGCTGACATTAACAGTATGTTGAGGCACTTCCCCGGTCAGGATCAAGGTTGCTGCTCCTGATACATCGGTATTTACCTCATCATAGTATACTTCAAGTTTTGTATCGGATGCCCCGCTGGCGTTTATCCTTAGGATGCTTCCCTGCAGTTGTGTCAGGCCTTTAAGGCTGGCAGCCCCATGGATGTCAATACTATTAACTTCCGGTGTGGTGACATACACAATCAGCCTGTCGGATCTCTTAATTCCCTTTGAGGATATCTCCAGGATACCATTGTGTACTTCTGTTATTACCTTATCAATATTTTTTGATTCTGTCTCGACCACTAGCTTGGTGGCATCGGCCTGGCTGAGAAAAATGTCAAAAGCACCCCCGGCATCAATACCGGTGAATGCACTCACATCCCTTACTTCTTTTGAAATGTTTTCCTGTGCCTGAACAGCTCCTGAGGATAATATAAACGCCCCTGCCAGGAGCATGATAACCAATCGTAAACTTATTTTTTTCATGATTTATGTTTTTTAGTTTGTTGTGTGACGGATATGTAGAGCGAATAGTTACAGCTTTGTTTAAATAAATTGATTTGATAAACAATGCTGATGGTAGTGGGAATGATGGTATCCTGATGGTTAATTAATAGTGAGAATTTTAAATGCAGAATGGACAATGCCGAATTTGGAATGGACAATGTAAGGGGAGATTTAAGCCTATTCCTCAACAACAATCAGCCCCCTGACATTCCCTTTATCATTATAATCCCGCACTACGGTGTAATCGTGATCGCCCAGGGCATTCACGCCCTTTACTCCCAGTTCGGCGATGTCCCAGAAAGAGAGGCCTTCAGACGAACCCGCACCGGATTGTATATTATCACTTTCGAAGGGGGCTTTTACCCTGCCAAACATACCGGAAAAGATCTTTCCAACGAGGGTTTTTTTTCCGGGCTCTGCATTGATAGCTAGTTCCTGGTTGCTGGTGGCTGGAGGCTGGTAGCTGCCTGGTCTTGTATAGAGAAAAAGGTTTGTTGCAGCAATTGTTGAAGAAACGACGATCTCATCAGGAGATATCACATTTATTCGCTCAATCCTTACTGCTTCCCTTAACATTGGGGCTGCCTGCATGATTTCTGTTCTGCGATAGTCTAAGCTGAGTGATTGTTGCGGTGGATTACCAAAATCAGGCTGGATGCTCTCAAGTTTAGCAAGATCATATTGAATATGCTCATTTAAATTTTCCTGATTGAAAATAAACCATGCGCCGATACTGATCAATAAGAGAATAATGGCTGCTGCTGCGTATTGCAGGGATACAGGAATGATCGCGACCCTCTTCTTCAAGGATTCCGGGTTCGGATAAACGACATTCCGGTCAGCTTGCAACCTTGTTCTGGAGTAGATCGCTGCCAGACCGGATGGAGTGTCGGCTGAAGCTGCATCGCCTTCAAACATGGCAATGGCTTTTTCATTTTCCAGGGTGATACCGGTCTTTTCTGAACGCTTGATAGATGATTTATGCTTAAATGTAATATCAAGATCCGGTTTCAAAACCTTATCCTCATTTGATTCCCCGTTATGTTGCTTTATGGCCATCTATATTACATGTTCAGGGCTTACAATATAATTCTTCAAGTATACCCTGGCCCTGTATAAATATACTTTTACCTGTGATTCATTCAGTCCCGTTATCTCGCCGATCTCATGGTATGAATATCCTTCATAATCCCTGAGCAGGACCACCGACCTTTGCACTTCATTCAACTTCGCAAGCGCTTCATCAAGAATTTCCTTGAGGTCGGAATAATCACGAAATGTTTCGTTGCTCGTTTCCGGGATATCCTCAATGCTGCCTAAATGCCGGTTCTTCCTGATATGATCGATCATCGTATGATAAGCGGTGGTGAACAGGTATGATTTTGCTTTTCCGGGGTTCAGCTTCTTATGATTTACCCAGAGTTTTTCAAAGGCATCCTGCACAACATC
>QMPN01000434.1 GCA_003648575.1 Bacteroidota bacterium | reverse complement strand
CATGGCACAGATAGAAATTAATTCATTCTTTACAAAAGGTGGACAACCCGCAACGGATATTGACAATAAAAATCCGATAGGTGGAAAAAACTATCCTTTAGTTCGTATATGGGAAGTGGATGGGTCATCATACGATCTTGTTGTAGGTGATACTATTGGATCTGGACAGAATTTCGATGGGACAATGGTTCCTGTTGTTGATACTGGAGTAGAAGATGGATTTTATTCCTTTTTGTTTACGGATTTAGTTGGATATGATGTTACAAAAACATATTTAATAAGATCGGATGGTGGTCCCAGTTTACCACCAAATGAAAGATATCAAGTAGCTAATCTCAATGCTAGTACATCTGCGGCAGAAATTGCTGATGCAGTTTGGGATGAAGCTTCTGTAGATCATTTAAATGTTGGATCAACTGGTTTATTACTAAGCCAAACAAAAGCTAATACCGATCAATTGTTTTTAGATGTTGCAGCAGTTCAAAGTATTGTTGATCTGATTTTAAAATATGATACAAACAGAACTAAAATTGATACTGTTAACAATGAAATGATAATTTATGATGATGATTGTACAACAGTATTACGCAAATTCAAATTACTAGATTCTACTGGTACACCAAGTACTTCAGAATTGTGTGAAAGAAAACCAATCGCTGCATCTGATGGTCATTCAGTTTGCCCATAAGGAAATTATAAATGTTAGTAACAGAAATATTCGACAAAGAAAAGGCACTGGCCGATTTCGAAAAAGAAAAGAAAGCAATGAAGGATCAACAAGATACTGAAACTTCACCAGCAGATATGATAATTACTAAGTTTGAAACTGGTAAAATAACATACGATCAAGCTAAAAAAGAATTGTTAGCTAAAGATTATGGTATGTATATCCACGAATTGAACATGGCTGCTGAATTGCAAGACGATAAAAAAAGAATGAACTAATATGGTTGGAAGCATTGCAACAACGGCTGTTATAACAAATGGATTGCATTGTGGACCAGCCTGTAAAGGAATAATTACATCAACATTTTCGTTGTATTGTAATGTTACTGCTCCGCCTATTATTCCACCAGTACCTGGCGGTGGTGGTGGTCCATACCCTAGAGATGCTTGGAATAAAATCACAGATATCAATGATTTTTATAAACCAACTCAGGAACAGTTTTATGAAGTACCGCGAGATAAGGAAGCAGATTATTTTCGCAAACATTTAACAGTTACAGTAAAAGTGTCGTTAGGTGACATTAAAGTTGAAAAAACATATAGTGTTCCGGAAAAAAGAAAGAATGCTACAATTAAATTCTTCAATTTGTTGAATGCGACACAATCCAGAATGGCTGTGTCGATTAAGAAATTGAAAACAGTAATAACCAGAGCTACTGTAACAATACGAAATATTAGAGTAAGGAAAAAATAATGGATAATATGGTAACAATCTCAAACGTTAAAACAAACGTGTTGGAATTTAATGCAGATATTCAAGGAGTGGATACATCAGACATGTCTGTTAAATTCATAATTAATGCTAATGGAATGAATATTGGATTTGATGCTCGCCACCTATCAGGATCAAAATGGGAAGTTGATATTCCACCACTACCAATGCTTGAAAGAACTGCATATCCATTTAAAATGGATGTTATGAGTGATGGTTACTATTTTGAGCCACTACAAGGAACTGTTAATGTTGTTGGTTCACACGATGTATACGTATCAACCCCATCTAACCAGAAAATAGAACCGGCTAGACAAACTAAAGTTTCGATGCCTACTCCTAGTGATACCGAAAAAGTTTCATCTAAGCCAGTAGAAGAAAAGTCAACACCATTATTTAAAAAACTTGCTACGAAAATTGTTGAAACCAAATCTCCGAGAAGTAAAAAACCAACAATTAAAGCCAAACCTAAAAAAATAACTCCATTGATTGAAATGGCACCAATTACTTTGACACCAATGAAGAAATTAAGTGCTAATCAAACTACTGATGATATAGTTAAGAAAATATTGACAAAGTCTCAAACCACCGAAAAGGTATCAACGGCATTAAAAGAATCTAAAGTCCTATCAGTTGATAAAATACAACTTAAAAAGACACCAAAGAACCAAGCGAAAAAAGCTACAGTAAAAACTGTCATCGTTGAAGATAACGCTACAACAATACAAAGCAAATTGGATAAAGATTTACAAGCTATGTTAAACATCGAAACCAAATCTAAAATAGAAAAACAACCAACTAATGTTAACAAATTAAAGAAACTTAATTAACAATCTTTGCATCTCTCAATGCTGCAATAGTTTTTAATATGTGTTTACATACTCCTGGCGTATTTTTATAATTCGCTGGGGGTCGAGTTGATCGTTTGTGATATGGAGGTGGTGCTTTTGCATCCAAACTGTTAACTTTAGAATTCTGTGTTGCAAATCTCCAATAAAAATCCAAACAATTGCAGCTAACTTTACAATTGGATTTGTTTAAATCTATTGGGGTAATATGAGATTCTTCTCCCCCAACTCCCTTAAATGAAATATTTGCTGCTTGATCATCCTCATCATACACCACATCATCGAAAGATATCGTCGTTGCATAGTTAGTCCCTTCACTATTAACAGTTGCTTTAACAGACAATACCTGACTTTCCTTAGCGGGTATTAATTCCATTTTTGTAACACGGATGGTATCTACAGCATATTGACGCTTTGTCGTTTTGGGAGTGAATTGCATGGTTTGGCGTTCAAGTTCAGCATATGGAGCTTCTAATAACTTCTCCATTTGCTGACTTATTCTTGCACCACGTATTAAGTTGGATTTTTTCATGCCAGTATTTATGCTGACAGATTATCTCCACACACTACAATTTCATCATAATCCCCATAACTAGGATATTGCATAGACATATACTGTCGGATGACAGCTTCCATTGGAACCTTTTTGTCTCCACGTGATCCTTGTCTATTTACAGCCATGGATGATGATATTGGAAACAATACAGCCTGAAGTTTGTATCCACGTTTGATAGCTTCAACAACATAAAACCGACGACGTTTATTACCAAGATTGGTATTATCAATTACCAAATTCTTTCCAGACTTAATAATTGTCATGAATTCTGCTTGCGCACGCGACATAAACGTAGAATCATCACACGACATAGAATATGCTCTTCCATAATCATCTGGATCATACCAATCGTGTCTCAATGCATCCCACGAATAATGTTCATAGTCTGGAACGTTATTTGCAATCCAAGTAGATTTTCCTGCACCTGATGGACCAATTAACATACACAACGTTGGCATATCATCATTTAATGATTGTTCCCGTTCCATAGATAACTGTTCAGTCATTTCT
>QMPN01000433.1 GCA_003648575.1 Bacteroidota bacterium | reverse complement strand
GCGGGCAAGTGGTCCAACCCTGTACCAACCTTTTTCTTTTCCAAGGCTTTTGAGGTAAGGGAATTTCATATAACTCCATGAGCGGACTTCTTCCTCGATATAGTCATTGTAATATTGATAATCAACGTCGTCAAGGATCTTGTTGCCGTTTGTATCAACCGCCCTGATCACACCATGGTAAAGATCGAGTGCACCATCCTTGCGAACAATGCTGAGGTGATTTGAATCAAACTGCGCGAAGTTGTCGATGAATTCCTTGTTCTCTTTATAGTACCCTTTAAAGAAGTCGAGTGCTCCCTGTGCCCAAGCGATCATATGATCGATATTGAGCGGATCAGGACCATTCAGGAATGACTCTTTATCTTCGGCGCTGAGGTATTTGTTGATCCCGCCCGGGATAGCTCCGGTGCCATGGATCTTTTTACCTGCTGTTGCGCGGATGATTTCCTGTCCGTACTTACGCATCATCACACCCTGTACAGCTAAATCTTTGTGTTCAAGGGCCACACCGATCACATTCCTGATGGCAGGGTCACCGTCGATACCAAAGAGCAGGTCGGGTGAAACGAGGTGGAAGAAATGCAGTGCATGCGACTGGAACATCTGTCCGTAGTGCATCAGGCGGCGCATTTTCTCACCTGTAGGTGTGAGGCCGTCACCGGTGCCGGCACCCACGATCACGTCGAGGGCTTTTGCTGCTGCCAGGTGGTGGCTTACAGGGCAGATCCCGCAAAGACGCTGTACCAGCACAGGAGCTTCCCAATAGGGACGTCCCTGTACAAAGCGTTCGAATCCCCTGAATTCAACGATATGCAACCTGGTTTGAGAAACATTGTTCTGGTCATCCAGGTGGACGGTAACTTTTCCGTGTCCTTCAACACGCGTTACCGGTTCTATGGTTATTTTCTGTGCCATTATAAGGTCTCCTTTTTAGTCAAATTTTACTACTTCGTAGGGTAATTTCAGCTCATCACCGGTCACGAGGGCAACGAGTGCGTTCCAGATGAGGTCAGCCCTTGGTGGACATCCCGGCAGGTAATAATCGATCTTTACGATCTCGTGGCAGGGATATACTTTATCAAGGATCATGGGCAGCTCGTCATCATTAGGAAGGATCTGCTCTTTGTTCAGTCCAACAGTGGGACCATCAAGATAGGCTTCCCTGATACACTCTTCAACGGGGATGCCGTTCCTGAGGGCCGGCAGGCCTCCCATGATGGCGCATTCACCCACTGATACGAGGATCTTACAGTTCTTCCGGAAGTCTTTTAAAACATGTACATTTTCGCTGTTACAGCATCCGCCTTCGATCAGGCCAATGTCGCACTGCTTTGTAAAAGTTTTAATATCATCAATCGGAGATTTATTGAATTCAACCAATTGGATCAGCTCAAGTATCCTCTCATCGATATCGAGGAAGGACATATGACAACCGAAACAGCCGGCCAGCGATGTTGTTGCTAATACTGGTTTGCTCATTATATGGTCTCCTTTTTATATTTATTTTCAATTTCGCTACCAATGGGCGTTTTATCAAACTTACGCTCTCCGATAGGTATATTATATCCGCGTTCTTTTTTGAGGATCGCACCAACAGGACAAATGTCCATGGCTTCCTGGGCTTCAGCTTCGGTGAGTTGTGAAGCAAGCTCAGTATCAATCTCAATATGGAGGTTTTCCCCTCCCCTGCTGTTAAAGGCAAACACATGTTTATCATCCTTGATCACACTACGCACACACCTTTTACAAAGTATGCAGCGGTTGCGGTCGTGGTAGATATACTTGCTTTCAGCATTCACACCTTTATCGGGGAATTCATATGGGAAGCGGGGTACCATCATCAGGTACTTGTATCCCAGGGCCTGGAGTTCGCAACTACCGCTTTTTTCACAAGCGGGGCAGAAATGGTTTCCGGCAACAAACATCACTTCGATGATGGCCTTACGCATATCTTCCAATTCCGGGATGTTGCTTTCAATGCTCATTCCGTCAACAACAGGAGTACTGCAGGCAGTCATATTGCGGCCGTTAACACTCACGTTACAGATTCGGCAGGAACCGGCAGGCTTTACACCTTCCACATGACAAAGAGATGGAATATAGATGCCGTTATCTTTAGCGGCATCAATAATGCTTTTTCCGGGCTCGGTCAAGCATTCTTTTCCATCAATGACTATTTTAATCTTGTCGTTCATATTTTTAAGTCGTTTCAGATTCTTAATTCAGATTAATGTGTATTCGGTACCCTGCCTACATAGTTACAGGATTCCTGAACCGCTTTGTCCATATCAAACTCAGAAACAAATTCATCATCTGATTTAACGAGGGCTTCGTAGAGTGGGCGGAAGTTCTCGATCGTGGTCAGGATGGGGTTGGCAGCTGTCTGGCCCAGGCCGCAACGGTTGGCCTGTTTCATATACAGTCCCCAGTTATATAACTCGTCGATATCAGCCTTGGTTCCGAAGCCATTCAGCATTTTTATCAGCTTGTTCTTCAGGATCACGGTGAGTGAACGGCAAGGTGCACATGAACTGCATGATTCGTCGATAAAGAAATCCATATAGTTTATTACTACTTCCCTTAAGAGATCACGATCTTTTCCAATCACGACCATGGCACCACCGGTGGGCAGTTCTTCAAAAGAGATGGTTTTGCTGAACTGGCTCTCATCGATACATGTGCCTGAAGGGCCTCCAACCTGAACAGCCTGTACTGATGTGGCACCAACCATCTCGAGCATCTCTTTGATGGTCATGCCGTATTCGACTTCGTATACGCCCGGCTGTTTACAGTCGCCGGAGATACTTAGCAGTTTGGTACCCGCTGACTCAGCAGTTCCGATGGCTTTGAACCAATCAGCTCCGTGAAGTATGATCTTTACTACTGTGCTGAGGGTTTCTACATTATTTACAACGGTTGGTTTGCCCATATAACCCGCCTGAACGGGGAATGGTGGACGGTTACGTGGTTCACCACGCTTACCTTCCATTGATTCTATCAGGGCTGACTCCTCGCCACAAACGTAGGCACCAGCTCCCATCTGAATGCGAATATCAAAATTGAAATCATTATTGCCGAGGATTCCGTTTCCAAGGAGATTTTCATCTCTCATTTTCTGCAAAACGTCTTCCAGGTATTTTTTGAGGTACACATATTCTGCCCTGAGGTAAACGATGCCTTCCTTTGCATCAAGGGCATAACCGGCAATGGCCATCCCTTCGAAAAGTTGCTCGGGCATTTCGGTAAGGATTACCCTTTCCTTGAAAGTACCGGGCTCACCTTCATCAGCATTACATACCAGGTAACTTTCATCGCCATTGGATTTGCGACAAAATTCCCATTTAAGTCCGGCAGG
>QMPN01000432.1 GCA_003648575.1 Bacteroidota bacterium | reverse complement strand
TGTAGTCTGCAACAGCTTCTCTGCGGATTGTAAAATCATTAGTATAGGTTGGCCAGGCCTCAAGCCCTTGGTTCCAAAGTATTTGGAACGGTGTAACTTCATCAGTCTGGGCTCGTTGTTCACCCGCTGGATCAGCATATATTTCCAACTGACATCCACAATACTCTCTATTGAGCTTCTCATGTAGCAGCTTACCAAAATTTACGGCTCCCATGTCTTCTGTAACGAGCTCATCGATTATCTGCATCTGTCCACTGGCTGACAATTGACCGATAGCTGCTGCAGGAGTGAGACCAAAGTCGATTCCGACATATATAGTACCAGATCCAGCAAGAGGAAGCTCATCATCAGTATGATTGATGTCATCATTATATTCAGGAAAGACCGGCTTACCGTCAGCAATGAAACCATATTGGCCATGTACGTAAACATTGATCCACTCCTGATCCTTACCAGGTATCATGTTGTCATAATAAAAAGGAGGCAGATTACTTACGTTCTCTGCCTCCTTAGATTTGCCAGAGGGCTGACGAAATCCTTTCCAATTCTTCGGTACCTCCTCCTCAAATAACCGATACCACCAATGGTCACTATCAGGAGGGTTGGTGTCCATTATTACCCCACACCAAGAGGGTCCACCTTGTCGCTTACTAGGATAGCGTCCAACACGTCCTTGCAGCATGTCAAGTACCTGTCGTGGAATCTCCCTTGCCTCGTTTATCCATCCGCCAGTTAATTCCAAACTCAATAGCTTCTTCACGTCTGACGGCCGATCAAGCGCACGAAACATCACCTCAAGATACATTATACTACCATCTTTCAACCGTTGAGTGATAGTATGGGTCATATTTTGCTGACTCCATTTACCCATAGTTACTGGAAACCAGTCAGTCCATGTCTTTATTGTCGTATCAACTAACTCTCTATATGTATTCCGTATAATAACCCATCGGGACCGACGTACTCCATTATAGGGCCGTTGTGCCATGGCCCGTTGCATTATTTCGAAGCACATACCAACGGATTTACCAGAACCAATTGGACCCATGATTCCACGCACAAATGCGGACAAATTATCCTGCTCTGCATGAAATTCCTTCAAAGTCAGACTAGGTGCATACTCAATCTGCACTCTCATCTCCCGCATATTCATCACTAACCAAGAGTTCAAGCACAGATAAGTTATGGTCAATCTGGCCGCTAATATCAATACTTTTCAATTCTGGGAGGGTGTACTTAAGGACCGTTTTAGATGCGTCCATCTTTTGCCCAATTGTAGAGTCATCTTGATTAGCAATATCCGCAACAGCCATTAATGGATGGTAATCAGGGTATTTCTCCTGAATCATCTCAAGTAATTGGTCGCCTGTCTTCATCTTTGTAGTGCCTTAATTATGGATATACTACTATTATATAACATAGGGAGTACAAAGTACATAGTTTGGGTCATTTATTTTAATTTAATTTATACTTAGCTTGATACCTTGTGAACCATAATCTATTGCATCGGCACGTGCGCCGGTGTGCGTACTATATAAGTATATGAATGAATATTAGGCAATGCTAATATACTCCAGGAGCTGGGAAATATTTGTCCCCAAGTGCTTTGGCTCCACGGGCGTAGGTGAAAGATCTTGATACGACGATAGGCCCCCTATGCCTTCTTATGCGCGACCGCAGCGACTTGACCACTTGGTCAAATGACTTTGTAAGTGGTTGATTTCATTGACATTAAATATTTATTTTCTGCTTTCTAACATATGTTGTGTACTTTCAACTCGGCACCACGTATAGTGGGAAGGAGTCGCAAACAAGCGTCTCCCCTCTAGCCCTTTGGCTCTAGGGAAACCACAACCTCCCCATACTGGGGAAGGAGCATTACGATGAGCACTACCAACCAAGCGAAGAGACTTACCGTTGCACAACTAGCTGCGATTGTTGAGACCCAAGGCACCATGATCGCTGAACTACAAGCCAAGGTGACTGAGCTCGAGGCTACACCGAAGCGTAGTACAACCAAGGGTGAACGTGACTACGGTCCATCCAGCGATACTAGCATGACACCATTCATCGCTCAACGCATCCTTTGGGGTGACATGAGGAAGCTGTCGGTGAGGGACGTCGCTGACAAGATGGGTCTGAGCAGAGGGCAAGTGTACAGCCTGAAGGGTCGCTATACCCTCAAGGAGACCTGGAAGCAAGCAGATGCTGTAGCCAAAGGGATCAAGGATGGTGAGTTCACAGCGGATGAAGCAGCCGATGCCTTGGCACAACAGCATGCTAAAGCCGCAATGAAAGCCGATTGGGTACAATAAACCCTCAACCAACGGAGCCAAGGTGCATGAGTGCCTTGGCTCCCACACTGGAGACACACGATGATGAAGTTCATAAGCGACATAACGGAAGGGATGATTGAGACCATATTTGAGTTGATTTGGTGGACCATTGTGGTAGGACTCGGATGGATCGGGTTCATCGGCATTGGATACTTGATCATCTTATTGATCACATAACTACGATCGTAGTTTATCGCCATTGAGGATATTAGTCTACTACTAATGTACTTTATATAGCCCTAGAGGTTAGGGCCACGCAGGAGGAGCCCTGAGGGCATCTGTTACCATATTAGATGACTCATGCGCCATGGTGCCGCGGCACTACGCACCTCGGATACTTTATAAGTAAGTTCTAATATTA
Organism: Bacteroidota bacterium; assembly: GCA_003648575.1. The sequence goes on along the minus strand of QMPN01000432.1, from coordinate 663 downwards.
AAAAAAACCTCGGCACTAAACGTAGTAAAAACAACAACTTAGAAAACCAATAAGTATTAAGTACTACTAAGTATTTTTTTTAAATATATAATATAAATAGAATATATATATACTATTATACCATTCTATCTACTCTCTAAATATCTTTTCTTAATAGTTACTTAAATAATACTTAATACTATTATAATTTCTAAGTTGTTGTTTTGACTACGCATGGTGCCGAGGCGCATTACACTAAAGTAGTACTTACTTTTTTCTCTATGGTACTAATTTAACCAACATAAAATACTTAAAAAATACTTATCAAATAAGTACCTGTGAATTCCCTTTAAGTATTCCTTCGCTGTATGGTAACTCTCTTCAAAATACTTATAGATAATAAAAATACTAATTATGGTTTGAGGTACTTATTTAGTACTTATTATTAATTCCAACGCCGCCGTTCTATCTTTGGAATAAACCTGATATTATGGTAGCATGAGATGAGGGAAGCCGTGGTGCCGATGTTGATGGTACCATTACATCTCTAAACTTATTATATACATAGGAGCAAAATGATGAAAATTAATAAAGAGTATAGATATAGTGTTATCTATAGAGGTAAAGTTGTTGGGGCTAGTGATGATAAAGCCGTAGCAGATAAGGTTCTTAGAGATACAGGTG
>QMPN01000431.1 GCA_003648575.1 Bacteroidota bacterium | reverse complement strand
TCAAACTCAAAGGATTTGACAAGCACTTTAAAAACAAAATCGCCGGATACAGGATTAATGGCTGAATTCACGGCATGGTTATGTGCCTCAATAGTTTCAATAGGGGTTTCTGAGTAAAATTTTATGTGGCCTGTCTTGGTCACATAGTTCTGCCCGAAAGCAGTTGCAGTTACCAATAAGGCCAGGATCATTACGCTGATATTTTTCTTCATTGCTTATGTGTTTTTATGATTAATGTTCATAATTAACACTCAACACCCCTAATTAGTTTAATCTTCCTTTACGATCGAAGCTTTTTCAATGATCACATCGGTGTCATTATATCCGGTGCAATAGCCTTTTATTATGATCGGATCGCCAGGGCCAATGGCCCTCAAACCATCATAATGGTTTGGCAGCATAACACATCGAATCCCTTCATCTCCAAACATCCCCTGATCGTACACAAATATGGCGATCAAGATGGAATCAGCAAATTCCACTTTATCAAGTGCACCATTAATCTGTACCACCATCCCTGTGTACAGGCTATCTGCAAGGGCTCTATCATTTCCGTACTTATTAAAAAGATCTTCTGCCGCCAGGACCTGATCCGGCTTCGCCTTTTCATAATCCCTGTGAGCTTTGTTATACACAAAAAACCAGACATACAAAGCTGCCAGTATCCCTATCAGGAAAAGGGCAGCAATTATTTTCATCCATCGTTTCATAAACTCAAATTTCAAGTTGTATACTGTATACTCTAAATTGTAAATTAATTGTCCTGAGCACCCTGATCGATCCATGCCTTGATCTTGGCTATAGTACAATCTGAAAGCTTATCCCCATTCTTCGGCATGGGTGAATTCCCTGATGCATGGCTAATGGTGCCATAAAGGCTGCCATAATTGCCTGCTCCTATTGCCCCGGCAGCTGAAACATCGGTATAATTCTCAAGTGTGATCCCTCCTGCAGGGGAAGCTCCACCATGGCAGCCCGTGCATGTTGAGCTGATCACAGGCCATACATCCGTTGAGTAGGACATATTATCAGTTACACATTCAGCGCTTGCCGGGTACAGGTATTCTTCATTATCGTAATAACATCCTGATATTGTCAATACCAAGAACGGAATGCCCAAGAAGCCGGCCAGTATTCTTATTTTATTGCGGTGTTCCATTTGCAGTCCAGATTTCAAGTTGATGGATCTTACAATCCGATAATTTCGACGCGTTTTTCGGCATGGCCGGGTAGCCGGATTCATGCCTGACAGTACCGAGCAACCTGCCATCGGAAGCCACAGTAACCACATTATTGTATCCCTGTAAACTCAGGCCTCCCAGGGGATTGCTATCATTATGGCAACCCAGGCAATGCTTTTGGATGATGCCGCTCACAGGTGCAGTATATGTTACATTTGTGGTATCACACTCCTCCTCATCGCAAAAGAGGTTTTGCGCCCCCTGCGCGATCCAGGTGTAAAGGATATCAGTGTTCTCCTGTGTCCACGGGCTTGCCGGGGGAGGAGGCATACGCTTATCAGGATCCGTTTCTATAACATTTTCATACATATCGCTTCCCTCCGGGTCAAAAGGTTTTACCTTGCCGGTTTCAATCACCGAAGCGTAATCAGTAAGACGTACACCATCTTCCATGGTGATGGCATCATGGCAGCCGGGCTGAGCACAGGAACTCTGCAACAGGGGCAGGAGGTCCCGTTCAAAATAAATTGTATCCGGATCACATGGATCTCCTGGTGTAGTGAAAGTGGTGTCATTTACCCATATCGTAACAGTACGGATCAGACAGAAATCCAGTTTATCTCCATCCTTTGGCATGGGTGAATACCCCGTTTCATGATTCATAGAGCCTAATAGTTGCCCGTTTTGAGCAAGTGCGGCTACAGTCTCATAATCAGTCAGGTCGATACCTCCTTCAGGGATTGCTCCACCATGACAAAAAACGCAGTACTGATCGAAAATCGGGTAAACATCCGCATTATATGTAATATCCAGGGTGTCGCAAGCTTGAGGCTCAGGCCCGGGAGGATTGGGCCCGGCTAAATCCTCAGGCTCATGCTTGCATGACCAAATCACCAGGAAGGAAGTGATGAAAATGATTGAGATACTGAGAAGTTTCTTTGTCATGTCAGCAAAATCATTTGATATTAACAAATATAACTTTTTTTTTGAAGACAGAAATGGCGAAACAAGCAGGGTAAGCAAGCTTATAGAGCAAAGTCAGCACCAGAATCACTTTTTTCACTTCAACATCAGAAAGTGACACAAAATCATGAAAATTGCGTATGACTTCTCTAATGTATATGATAATAATTAGAATATTTATAGGGCTTCTTCGTTTTCATGTGTAATATTAAAAAGAGCAGTCAAACATTATAACTTGTATGAACATCAAAAAGAATATCGCGATCAGCGATTCAGGTTTCATTTTTAACCCTGATACCGGCGAATCCTTTACCGCCAATCCTATTGGTCTGGAAATCCTCGATATGCTGAAGGAGGATCTTGATTTCGAGGCCGTGCGTACACAGCTTCTGGAAAAATACAATTCTGACAAAGATACCATTGAGAAAGATTATCATGACTTCGTTGGAATGCTAAATCAGTATAATATCCTGGAGCATGGCGAAGAATAAGACCATCACTATTGCTGTCACCGGCCTGAATGCCATCGACAGCCCGGGCCCTGGCATCCCTGTGATCAGGGGTTTGCGGGAGGCAAAATCATTTGATGTGCGGATCATCGGTCTGTCATATGAAAGCCTGGAACCGGGAATTTACATGCATGATCTTGTAGATAAAAGCTATCAGATCCCCTATCCTTCTGCAGGGAAAGACACCATCTTCGAGCGTATTAAATATATCCACGGCCAGGAAAATATCGATGTGATCATCCCCAATTTCGATGCAGAACTGCTTCCTTTCATGAAATTGGCAACAGAGCTGAATGAGCTTGGGATAAATACCTTCCTTCCCACAGAAAAACAATATACAGAACGGGAGAAATTCAACCTTCCTGCATTTGGGAAAAAGTATGGTTTTCATGTTCCGAAGAGCGAAGCTGTGCATGATACCGGCAAGCTGCAAAAAATTGTAAGTGAATATGGTTTCCCGGTGGTTATTAAGGGCAAGTTTTACGATGCCGGCATTACCCATAACATGGAGCAGGCCATCAGCCAGTACCATAAGATCAGTGCTAAGTGGGGATTGCCCATCATTGTGCAGGAATTTATCAATGGCACTGAGTTTAATGTGACCGGCCTGGGCGATGGAAAAGGCAACACCATCTCGGCCGTACCAATGCGAAAGCAATATATCACTGACAAGGGCAAAGCCTGGGGTGGAATCAGCATTTCAGACCAGAAGAT
>QMPN01000430.1 GCA_003648575.1 Bacteroidota bacterium | reverse complement strand
CCAAATGCAACCACAAACCAGGGGGATTGACGATTCCCGGTAAAGTAGGTATCTACATTTACTTTGCGGGAGGTAATGCGCGATATAAGAAACAGAACCGCAAAATAACTTACCAGTACTGCCAGTACTAATATCGGACTCATGGAGGACAAAGATACATTTGTTACCTTTATCTATCTAAGTAAATCTATACGCTTGATGAAAGATCTTAAGTTGAATATTCGCAGGGTGAGCACTAATAAGGAAATAGCAAACTGCGCTGAAATCATGGCCGTTTCAGAGCCCTGGATTACCTTAGGCATGTCCAGGGATCATGTGATACATACGTTCAACGATCCCCTGAATGAAGTATTTGCAGCCTGGGTGAAGGATGAAATAGTCGGAACCATGGTCATTCAAACAAAAGGGGCTTTTTCAGGGTACCTTAAAAGCATCGCCGTAAAATCGGGTTGGAGAGGGATAAAACTGGGAGAGAAGATGATGGAATTTATCGAAAATGAAATTTTCTCCACCTGCGCGAACCTGTTTTTATGTGTTTCGTCATTTAATCAAGAGGCACAGAAATTCTATCTGAAACTCGGTTATGAGCAGATCGGTGTATTAAAAGATTACCTGGTGGAAGGGCATGATGAAATACTCATGCGAAAAACCATCGCTCCCATCCTTGAAAGATGCTGATGAAACACACCACTATACAAATTTTTAGTCTCTACATCATATTTCTGCTCTTAACAGTCGGGAAGGTAAACTGCGCAGCCCAGGATAATTTTGCTTATTTACAGATATCTTCTTTTGATATAGATGCTACTCCCCCGGTAGGCTCAGCCCTGGCTTATGATACCATGGTAAATAGGTGGGATTTAGGTTTGCGGGCCAGGGGCGTTGTGATTCAGGGATCGGGGGAGCCAATTGTGCTATGTGCAATCGACTGGATCGGAATCGCCAACGAAAGCCAGGATGTTTTTAAAGAAACCCTGGCAAATGCTGCGCATACAGTTCCTGAAAGAGTCGTAGTACATACATTGCACCAGCATGATGCCCCCATTTGTGATTTCAGCGCTGAAAAGATGCTTATCAGCGCAGGCCTGGATCCCGGTGCCTTTGAAAGCAGTTATGCCAGGAAGCTTCTGGTAAAATTGCATAAAGCAGTAGCAAATTCACTGGATGAATCACAGCCTGTATCCCATATCAGTGTTGGAAAAGCACAGGTCTACAAGGTGGCATCAAACAGGAGGATCATGGATGAAAATGGTAAAGTGGTTATAATGCGTGGTTCCTCCTGCAGGATTCCTGAGTTACGGGCAGAACCTGAAGGCTTAGTAGATCCCATGGTTACGGTAATCGGTTTCTGGAACGGTGATATGCCGGTGGCTGTATTGAGCTTCTACGCCACACATCCGCAAAGCTACTATTTAACCAAAATAGCCAATCCGGATTTCCCCGGAGTGGCACGACTTATGCGTCAACTGGAAGTGCCTGATGCCCTGCATGTTCATTTTAACGGGGCAGGTGGTAATATTGCAGCAGGCAAATACAATGACGGTTCAAAAAAGATGCGTGGCATCCTGGCAGATCGGCTTGCCAATGGCATGAAACGAGCCTGGGAGAACAGCAAAAAGGTACCCGTTTCTCCAGAACAGGTAAACTGGGAAACCGAAGATGTGCTGCTTCCCCCTGCAAAAGAGAAACTGGATGAGATTGCGTTAAGGGTGAAAGAGGAAGGGTACAGGTACCGGACCAACCATATGGGCCAACTGGCATGGTACAAGAGGCATCAGGAAGGCAAATCCATTAAGCTGTCCTGCCTGAGTGTAGGAGAAGCCCGGGTTCTGTTTATGCCCGGAGAATTGTTTGTGGAATATCAGCTTGCCGCAAAGGCCATGCGTCCCGATTTGTTTGTATCCATGGCAGCTTATGGGGATTACGGACCATTCTATATCGGCACAGAAGAAGCTTATGACCAGGGAGGTTACGAAATCGATGCCAGTACTGTTACCGGTGAATCGGAGAATATTCTTATGGATGCCCTGCATTCGTTGTTGCATCATAAATAGCTTTAAAGAAAACCAACAAGGACTCAGAATCATGAAACAAAAAAACAGTAATTTTTCAAGGCGTAATTTCATCAAGACTACATCTGCAGCTGCAGTAGCCGGTTCGGTGATGCCGGCCTACGCATTTAATACGAAAAGCAGTACACAAACAGGTAAGCTGGCAGCATTGGGAGGTGAGCCTGTCAGGAGCAAGCAATTTCCCGGATGGCCCTACAGGGATAACCTTGTGATGGATCAGATAAAAGAGACCACCGAGAGTGGGATCTGGTGCCGTATCCAGGATATGAAAAATGGTACTGTTGCTAATTTTGAGAGGCAGTATGCGGAGATGCTGGGTGTAAAGCGTTGTGTGGCAGTCGGGTCAGGCACGCAGGCCTTGCATACTTCGGTGGAAGCACTTGGCCTGGGTCCGGGCGATGAGGTGATCACCTCCCCCTATACCGATCCGGGAACCATCTCATCGATTCTGTCGGCACGTGCCCTGCCGGTATGCGGGGACATAGACCGCTACTCCTTCCAGCTGGATCCGGACGATGTGGAACGCAGGATCACGAAGAACACGAGAGCCATCATGCCGGTGCACATGATGGGCCAGCCGGCCGATCTGGACCGGTTTGAAGAGATAGCCAGGAAGTACCAACTATATCTGATCGAAGATGCCTGCCAGGCCCATTTTGCCAGACACAGGGGTCGGGTACTGGGAAGCATTGGGGACATTGGCTGTTTCAGCCACCAAACCTCCAAGGTCTTAGCAAGTGGAGAAGGCGGGAGTATTATCAGCAACAACGAAGAGCTGATGGAACAGTGCTACACGGTACAGAACCATGGCACCTCAAAACTCGGCCGTACAGAGACCATAGGACCGAAATACCGGATGAACGAGTTTGAAGGAGCGATCCTGTTGGGACAGTTACCAACGGTGATGCAGCGTCATGCCCTGCGTAACAGGAATGCCGAATATCTGACTTCAAAGATCGTAGATATCCCGGGTATTACACAGCAGAAGCTGTATGACGGAACGGAAGAGGGTTCCTGGTACCTCTACCCGATGAACTATAACAAGGAGGAGTTCAACGGAGCAGATCGCAGCAAGTTCCTGAAGGCGATGGCAGCCGAAGGGATTCCGCTGAGCCCTTACATCGGAAATGGCCTGCATAAGGAGCCTTGGGTGGATAATATTATCGGACGAAGGGTATACCAGAAGATGTATGGCAACAGCCGGTTGAAGCAGTTCAAGGAGGAGATGTCCTGCCCTACCTGCGACCTGGTATGCGATGAAGAGATGGTGATGCTATGGGCATCGGGTCCGCTGCTTGGCTCT
>QMPN01000429.1 GCA_003648575.1 Bacteroidota bacterium | reverse complement strand
TTCAGCGGCGTGTAAGCGCGGTTTGGTTTGGTCACTACCGCAGGTTTCTGCATTTTTATGTCGGATCTGGCCATTTAAGTCACCCTATCATCCCAGCAATATCCAGGTTTTTCGGTTTAATTTCCGGATCATCCGCCAAGGCCATGCACATGACACAGCAGACCAACCCGTCAATCTTCTGACTGCCGCCTTTCATGTCCGACGGCTTGGTCAACGCCATCGCTTGGCCGCGCTCCTGCAACTGACCGTTCCCGATGTTCCATCGCAGCATGGGCTTTCCGCCGTGGACGATTTTCCCGCCGTAGAGGTTCCGCTCGAAGCTGATCAGGCTTGGATTCATCTGGTACCCCTGTTTGATGCCGATAACCTCGATTTTCTTGGCCTCCAGGGTCGCTGCAAACTCGATCAGACCCATGGGATCCACGCCGACGGCAGCCAGGCGACCAGTGTCCTTCAACTCGAAGACGATCTTGGTCATCTCCACCATGTCGTTGTTGTCCCGCTCAGAGACGAGCAGTTCACCAGAGGCGATGAAATCATCGTAGGGGACATGCTCCCGACGTTTGTTGTAACCGTCCTTGTGGAGGTACTGCTGACTCCAGATAGTGTAGTAGACCTCGTCATCAATGGTTCTTTCACCCATCACGGCGATAGCCGACGGGTCATCCCGGTACCCCAGATCAACCGAGACATAGATAATCTCGCTCAATTGAATGATGTTCTCGAGGGATACCGAGACGTCCGCGAACTTATCCCACACCTCGGTAGGGATCCAATTGGTAACCCCGAACTTATCTTCGGCGTGGATGTTCAGATGCTGAGAATAAAAGTTCATCAAGGCGGAAGGATCCGGGTCGCTCTTGGCGATCTCGAACTCGCGCTCCAACCATTCCTGGGTGAAGGTGGTGCCCACCGATGGATTACTCATCCACCAGTTCTTTGGATTCTCCACGTCGAAGTCGTCGTCGTCGGGCATCTCGAAGAGAATGGGGAGCATGCGGTCATTCTGTGATTTCCCCGCTTGTATCCGCTTGGCTCTATTGTAGGTGGAATTAAAGATACCGGCGGACTTACCGACTGGAGCGGTGGTGATATAAATACCCATCGGATTGGGGCGTACCGCGGCACCGGACGATAGCTGACGAACTAGGGCGGCGCCTTTTTGAATCATCCCGATTAGGTGCAATTCATCCACCACATAGAAGCTCGGGATCTGGCCAACAGTGGATGACAATTCACAGGAGACCGCTTTCAAGACGGTATTGGTTGCTTTGTGAATGATGTCTGACTTATAGCGACGAATCAAAAACTGCTTCAACAAATACCCATCCGCTTCAATAGTAGAAGCCATCGAATCATAAACAATGCTGGCTTGCTCCTTGGTAGAAGCCAACACAATACAAAGACCGCGGGGTTCAGGAAAGGTTAAAGCATGGGCAACAAGCAACATTCCGGTCAACGAACTCTTCCCGGCCTTTTTTGCGACATACAGAAACAATTCATCGAACCTGCGAATCCCCTGATCGTCAGTGAATCCGTAAATGGTTTTAATCATTTTCTGCTGCCAGGGAGGAGCAACTTCACCTAATGTTTTACCGGCTAATTTCCCTTGGGTTATTTTCATACGGGACAGGACTCGCCACATCCGTTCCCCATCACCAATCGTATCCGGTAGATTAGGGATAAAATCTAAAGGTGAAGTCCGCGCAGTATGCGGTATTGGAAGAGGGAAAGGAGAAGTCACTGTAAGACCTTGGCCCAACTTTCATCGTCCGTTGAAAGTTCTTGAATCCTAGATTTCAGATGCTTCCTGGAATCTGGCGTCAAATGTAAAATGGTACCAAGTGTCTTGAAGAGGGTTTTGGCTCTATTCAATTCACCAAGTAGGGGACTAGCCCTGCCATCGGGGAGCGTGTAGCCCCAAACAACCAATTCTTCTTCCAACTTGTTGATAAGGGCCCCAGTCGAACAATAATCCCGAAAGGTTAAAACATCGCCGGCGTAAAATTCTTGCTGTTCGATCAGCCGAGGGAACACGGTGGACCAAACCAAAGAGGCTTCTTTAGTCAATCCGACCAGCGGAGGAATATTCTCCAAAATTGGCCCTTCGGGTAATCGTTGAAGGTCTTCAAACGTCGAGACGTTACTCTTTACCGTCCGCAGTTGAGGCTTTTTCGTCTTTTTTGATTGCTTTTTGACGGGAGGCGAGGATTTGATATCGACAACTTTCGCTTTCACAGGACGACCCATTTTGAATCGACCCAAGTCCTTCATACCCAAAGCAGCTTTCACCCTCGGACAATCCAGATGCCGGGAATCGTAATAGGGTTTGCCTCCGGGCGTTCGATGCGGAACGACATCGCCCGCCTTCTCATATCGGGCCAAAGTCCGCCGGTTTAACCCAAGAAACTCGGCAAATTCCGTTACATTGTATCGTTCAGGCATAGTTATAGTCTCAACCAAGTCGGCCATGGTTTCTGTGATATCCATGCTTAATTTCTGCGGATTTCCTCCAAGCAACAGCCTCGAAGAAATCGTCGAAATCTACCCGCGAAATACGTTTACTGTCGGTAGTTATAGAGGCGCACCAACTCGCTTGGGATGGGGCAAAATAAACACCGATAACTCCCGATTTATTACGGGTACATACCTTTTGATTCCTCATATTTATCTGAATAGAGGCAAGCCTCAAATTCGAGATTCTATTATTAGTACGATTACCGTCAATGTGGTCAAGCTGGTCCGGTGGAAATTCACCATGAACATATAACCAAACTAGACGATGCGCCCTATAACGACGATTCCACAAATCAATTTTAATATAACCCCTAGACAAAGAACCGGCCACCTTACCCTTTTTACTACGTTTAAACGGACCATTCCGCCATCGAAATAAGCCAGTCAACGGGTCATAATGTAACCATTCGAGTACTTGAGCCTGAGTAACGGTCGCCTTGCGATATTCTTCCCGCATCGCCGAGGTCAATTCGTACAAATTCGATATCCGATTATCCGTAAGAATCTCATTTTTATGTTTGATCTGACCCTCAGGATATATGCCGTGAACATAAAACCAAGCAAGGCGATGCGCGCCAATCTGCATGCGGGTATATCGAGAAAGACCAGGAACTCCGATTGTAATACTGCCTCGTTTTTCCTTGGTTCCCAGTTTCTTACCGTCGCGAATCCGAGTAAATGTCCCAGTATCTGGGTCGTAATTTACCACCGAAAGTAGATATTTATGATCGAATTGAGGAGGCTTCGGAGTCCGCATGTAATCTCCAATATTTTATAAAAATCAAGGGTTAGTCTACGTCAAAACGTCCAGTGAGACAAGCGTAGTGGGACAGGCGGTGTCCCACCGCGACCTATCCCC
>QMPN01000428.1 GCA_003648575.1 Bacteroidota bacterium | reverse complement strand
TGCACTTTGTAAATATACATTCCGGCGGGTATGTTGTTTCCGGCTTCAGATTTCCCGTCCCATTCAAATTGATGGATCCCTTCGGATAGATATTTGTCGTTGATAGATTTGATCTTTTGCCCGTTAAGATTATAAATCTCGACGCTTACAGAAGATGCCGTCTGAAGTGTCAGGGTGAAGCTGATAAGATTGCTGAAAGGATTCGGCCAGGAGAAAAACGCTATTTCTTTTTCAAGCAGTGGATTTTCCTCAACATCAGTAAGCACGCCACCAAAAAATTCGAGGATCAGGATCATCAGTTCTTCTTTGGTGTTTTGATTGTCTGTCAGTCCGCCAAACTCGAAAGATACACCAACGGTTTTGTAGGTTCCTTCATCGAGCGCCACAGCATTGCAATAGGATGGAACCTGGTTGCGGAACAATTCAAACGCATTGTCGAGAGCTGCGATCCTGTCTATATATGAATTATCGCCTTCGTATGGGTATACCATATCTTCAGCAAATGAGCCATCCTGTCCGAAGAGAATGCCCAGGTCACTGTTGCCATCTTCAAGTCCCTGAATTTTAAACATGCCATGAACCGCTGTGGCCGGATCATAGGCCCAGGTGTCGCCACCTTCCATATAAACCCGTCCTCCGTTGTTCAGGAAGTCGGCCAGCTTCTGGCCTTCACCAGATGTTAGCACATGATTATCGTCGTAAATACCAAGACAAACAAAGACACACTGATACATGTCGAGATCATCGGGGAAAGAGGTTTCATAAGTGGCCGTGACGTCAATATTAGAAATAACATCCTGCATAATGGTTCCTGAATTATGGTTGTCATCCAGGTCAATGATCAATATCGGGAATTTCCCTACCAGGAACTGAAGGCTGAACGAGGTGCTGTAAATACCACCGTTGGCGACAACATCAATTGTAAATGTGACTGTATCACCGGTTGGCGTTGATTCATCCACATCAAAAGAGAAAGTACCATCGCCTGACTGGTTCTGTACCAGCGTTCCGTAATTTGCAGTTGATTGTGTGATATTAATATAAGGGGAAGTTGTTGATAAGGTAGCATTAACATTATTGGCGGTAACATTTCCATTATTGTTCAGGCTTATGATCAGATCAGCAGATTCACCCTGGTCGAGGTGGCCGTTTCCATTCTCATCATCAAGGGTATAATCTGACATGATGATAAACACTCCGACAACATGTTCCAGGTCGCTCATAGCATCCAGGTCGAAACCTGCATCTGCTTCATTTTGCGCGCCGTCACCATCATCCACGATCTTGAAATATTGTGCTTCGCTAAGTCCTGTTACCGATAATTCAAATTCTGTAGTGCCTGTACCTTCTCCCATATAGATCCAGGGGCCATCCATGCTTTGGCCTGCATAGCATGTAAATCCTTCCGGTGACAAACCACCCTCAAAAATCTTGATGTCGTTGCCGGGCAGCTCAACAATGGGTTTCTGCATATCCACAACAATCCATCCATCCTTGCCGATGGAGTAGTTTATTGCATCGGGAGCACCGATCATTGCCAGTGTATTTCCTTCATCTACGGTATTGTTACCGGGTATATGGCTGCTGATCATGCGCCAGGCATACCATCGTGAAGAGTCAAGCTCTACCATTTGGAAATCGGTAATAGTACTGTTGAATTCGGTCACCTCCACACTGTCTGCTGACACTTGCGTTTCATAACCATTTGCCATCACCTTGATGGAGTATTTTCCCGGCAGGACATATTTATGATAATCACCGGCTGTGGAATCTGAATATGTTTGCATATAATCGTTGATGAAGATCGTTCCGCGTACCGGATCCCCGGTAACAGCATCGGTGATAGTTCCCTCCAGGCCATAGCCTGCATATTCGATCATGGCCAGCATAGAAGGGTAATTCCAGTTATAGTACTGCATGATCTGCGATGCCGGAGGTTGCTTTTGGTAAGATATCTCCATCGACCAGCTGATTGAGCCGGCGACGCCATAATTACCATCTTTGGTGCTGCCATTGATGGCATACATGCCCGAGTTTCCCTGTCCGAATTCAAGGTTGGCATACCCTGAAACATCACTATAAACTCCAGCCAGTTGCAGGATATGTGCCGCATCATGCGGCGTTTCGGGGCGATAACTCCAGGGACAGGAGATATACTCTGTTCCACTATGGTAAGTAGTATGTACTACAAATTGGTTTTTGAAACTGCAATTGCGCAATGCTTTAATCTCCGGCTGGGAATAAGCCCCGGTACTACCGCCCCAGGCGTCCCACATATAACCATAATCACGGTTACAATCCACACCGGCAGCATTATAACGGGACATATTCTCACGTCCGTCGGGGTTCACCATATAGTAGATCCAGATCTCCCGATTATCGACTAGAAAAGTAACATCGGGATCACTGCCGTATTTCCGGCAGAGGTCACGGGCAAAACGAATACAGTTCTCCGGCCCCCCGATCTCATCGCCATGGATACCACTATCGAAAAAAACTTCAGCTTCATTTTCGTTATCACCAACATTATCGCTGATCTTCAGTGCTGCCAACTCCCTGCCTTCTATTGACGTGCCATACATCTTCTTCATACAAATATCGGGGAATGCATCAACAAGGCTGTCGGCGAGGTCGACGATCTCCTGGTATGAGTGATAGGCAACCTTTGTATCCCAGAAATCCTTGTAATGGGAGATCAGGTCGGGAATTTGAATTGTATATTCAATGCCGCTCTTATCAAGCAATCCGGCTTCCTTTGGGATTATATAAAGGACAGCATGATCAGCTGCATAATCACCATTAAGGTTAAGCTTTGTGAGTATCTGAGCAGTGCTTGCATCTTTAATTTCTACCCTGACTTCCATCTCTTTATCTCTCCAGCCCTGGGCCCGGCTGGTAATTGTGAATGTAAAAATGATAAGAACGAGAGTGATAATAGACCTTTTCATGACGTGTGTATAAGTGCTTTATAGTTGTAAAACAGTAAGTTATCGTAATTTGAGTCTTGCCTGAAACTTGGGAATAGCAAAACTAATAATATATATGATAATAAATATTATACTGATTCTAAATTAAAGACAGGGAAGCATGCAAAAAGTTGTATAATAATACCCCTTTTTGGTAAATAATTCAATAGAATACAAGGAGTATGAATTTCACTTCAGTCTTAGAATATCTTGAAACCCTTCACCTATCACCAACTCAAAACCCAACACTCAACAACTTGTCCTGAGCATGTCGAAGGGCCCAACACCCAAAACTCAACAACCTGTCCTGAGCGAAGTCGAAGGGCTCAACACTTTTTTTTAGTATTCTTTCACCTCAGTTTCTCCGAGCATCACCCGATAACCATTCATGGCCAGGGCTTCCATTTCATT
>QMPN01000427.1 GCA_003648575.1 Bacteroidota bacterium | reverse complement strand
CAACCCAGATACCTCCCATGGTATAGTGTATCGCAGGATATATCATCATGGGTGTATCATAAGGAACTTCATCTACGATCTTCTCATACATCTGGAAAAGGTTGCCATAGCGGGCTTCTATCACATTTTTACCGAGGCGTTCAATGGCATCTGCACAATCGAGGTATACAGCCAGGCCTGTGCTTCCGACACCAAATCCGGCATCGCAGCGTTCTTTGGCTGCCCTGGAGGCTACATCCCTAGGGACAAGGTTTCCGAAAGCCGGATATCTCCTTTCGAGGTAATAATCACGATCTTCTTCCTTGATCTCTGTCGGCCTGAGCTCGCCTTTCTGTATCTTTTGGGCATCCTCTTTGTTTTTGGGTACCCAGATGCGCCCATCATTCCGGAGGCTTTCACTCATCAGGGTCAGCTTCGACTGGTAATCACCGTGAACGGGGATACAGGTAGGGTGTATCTGTGTGAAATTGGGATTTCCGAAAAAGGCTCCTTTTTTATACACCTGCCATGCTGCACTTCCGTTAGATGTCATAGCCATGGTAGAAAGGAAGAATACATTGCCGTATCCTCCTGTGGCAATTACAACGGCGTGGCCGAAATATCTTTCCAGCTCTCCGTTGATGAGGTTGCGGGTGATGATACCCCGGGCTTTTCCGTCGATGACCACCAGGTCCATCATCTCCCTGCGGGTGAAAAGCTCCACGGAACCCTTATGAATTTCTTTGCTGAGTGCCCCGTAGGCACCGAGCAGAAGCTGCTGTCCGGTTTGTCCCCTGGCATAAAAAGTCCTTGATACCAGTGAACCACCAAAGGAGCGGTTATCAAGCAATCCACCGTAGTCACGTGCAAAGGGCACACCCTGAGCTACACATTGGTCAATGATGTTGCTGCTGACCTCCGCAAGGCGGCAAACATTGGCTTCACGGGCACGATAGTCGCCACCTTTCACAGTGTCATAGAAAAGACGGTAAGTGCTGTCACCATCGTTGGGATAGTTTTTGGTGGCGTTGATCCCACCCTGCGCTGCAATGCTGTGTGCACGGCGCGGGCTGTCCTGGATGCAGAATATTTTTACGTTAAAACCAAGCTCACCAAGGCTGGCAGCAGCAGAGGCGCCGGCCAGCCCGGTTCCCACAACAATGATATCGATCTTTCTTTTGTTGGCGGGGTTAACCAGGTCCTGGTGCGATTTATAATTAGTCCATTTTTCGGCCAGAGGCCCTTCAGGAATTTTGGAATCTAATTTCATATCTTATAGTGTTATTTTTTTTTATAGCAATGTTAACTGATCAGGAAATACACCGGGATTGTAATGAATCCGAGTGGGATGACAATGGAATAGATCGTTCCCACGGCCTTGATGAAAGGTGTGTATTTGCTGTGGTTAAGGCCAAGCGATTGAAATGCCGACTGTATGGCATGATTAAGGTGAAAACCCAGGATGATGATCAATACAATGTAGAGAACAGAGTACCAGGTGTTGCTGAACAGGTTGATGGCCATATGGTAGAAGTCATGGTTATTGGCAACAACCATCGGCCCCTCAGGCGCTTCTGTGAATCCCAGCTTCACAAAGTAAAAATTAATAAAGTGTATTACCAGGAAAATAAAAATGATGATGGCTGTGTGTATCATATACTTGCTGAAGAAAGAAGTATGTGAGAAGCCTTCTCTCTTGTACCTTACCGGCCTGGCCATCCAGTTCTGTATCTGCAGGATCAGCCCGAAAACGATATGAATGAGGAAACCGCCAAACAATACAACCTCAAATACTTTTACGAGAGGGTTGGTTGACATGAAATGAACAGCAATATCGAAAATTTCCACGTGATTTTCTGTCAATGGTAACAGGAATAAGTTGATGCCCAGGTGAACGATGAGGAACACCGCCAGGAATAAACCCACTAGCGCCATGATGAATTTCTTGGTGAGGGAGGAGTAATGTAATAACTTGGCCATAATTATTGTTTTTACAAAAAAGCTTGATATTAGATGCTATTTCTTACACCAAATAAGTGTATTTTTATTGGCAGACAAAATTAAGATTTTAATGATTGTAAATGCGTGTAAACCCGTGAGCACTATTAATTTTTACTGGTTTTAAATAAGATAGGTTTTATGAGATATGACCCAATAGACCCCGGCTTTTTTACTGCGAACAGAAAGAAATTTACAGCAATGCTTCCGGCCGGGAGCCTGGCTGTTTTTCATTCCAATGATGAATTTCCGCGCAACGGTGACCAAAACTTTCCGTTTAGGCAGCAATCCGACCTTTTTTACCTGAGTGGGATCGACCAGGAAGAGACAATATTGCTGCTTGCCCCCACGCATCCTGACACTGACTTCAGGGAAATTTTGTTTGTGAAGGAGACCAGCGAGCAGATCGCGATCTGGGAAGGGCAAAAGCTGACTAAAGAAAAAGCCTCCGGGGCATCCGGCATCAAAACCGTTCACTGGACAAAAGAGTTTGATTTCTTTTTGAAGGACCTGATGATGTGGGCCGCTAAGGTTTACCTCAACTCGAACGAATACCCGAAGTATTTTAACCCGGTACCCTATAAGGACCTGCGCTTTGCAGACGAGCTTTCGGAAAGGTTCCCCACTCATGATTATGAGCGGTCGGCACCATTGATGATGGATCTGCGAAAGATCAAATCAGAAACGGAGATCGCACTGATAAGGAAAGCCGGCGAGATTACAGCTAAGGCTTTCGAAAGGGTGTTGAAGACGTTAAAACCCGGGATGCTGGAGTACCATATTCAGGCAGAGATCGAATATGAGTTTACGATCAATGGAGGAACAGGACATGCGTATAAACCCATTATTGCCTCCGGGCCCAATGCCTGTGTACTGCATTATGTCGATAATGATAACATTTGCAATGATGGCGACCTGTTGTTGATGGATTTTGGGGTTGAGTATGCGAATTATGCAGCTGATATCACCCGCACCATCCCGGTGAACGGAAAATTTACTAAAAGGCAGAGAGAATGTTACGAAGCCGTGCTAAGGGTACATGATAAAGCCATTAATCTTTTGGTCCCCGGCACAAGTATCGATGCCTTCAACAAAGAAGTGAACAAGATGATGGAGGCAGAGATGACAGGACTCGGGCTATTCAGCAGGAAAGATGTGAAAAATCAGGATCCTAAGAAGCCGCTTTACATGAAATATTTCATGCACGGTACCTCCCACCCGCTCGGACTGGATGTGCATGATGTCGGATCCAAATACGATCCCCTGGAGCCCGGCATGGTACTCACCTGCGAGCCGGGACTGTACATCCGTGAAGAAAATATAGGTATTCGTATCGAGAATGATATCCTGGTGACCAAAGAAGGGCCGGTGAATTTGACGGAGCAGATCCCGGTGCTTGTTGAT
>QMPN01000426.1 GCA_003648575.1 Bacteroidota bacterium | reverse complement strand
GTTTTGTAAAATACCAGCACATCAAGTTTTACGAGGGTGGAAGCAATATCTTCAAGTTGATCTGAACAGTTCCTGTAAGGGAATTCACTGTCGTATTTACCGTCCGACAGGGTCGGGTAAACAGCTTCATAAGTCGTGCCTTTACAGGAAAACAGAAGGAAAATAATGGCTGCAAGGGAAAGCGTAAGGCATGATCTGTAAACAAATTGTCTTTTCATGGCAAAAAGAAATATGGTAATACTGCCCTTAAAGATCGCGTTTTTTCAGGATCCAGTACGACAGGCCAACAAATAAAGCCACATATCCCAATACAACGAGTGTATCTGTAAAGCTGATATAATCCTGGAATTCAACACCGAACAGCCGCATGATGGAAGTGTTCGGAATATCAACAAGTGAACCGATTGCTTTCTTGGGTAGATAAGCACCAATTTCATCGGGTAGATAGTAACGTCCAACAGGTTCTACGATGTAATAATATAAGAGCAGCAATCCGATCGCAAAGCCTGACCTCTTCACCAGCACCCCGATCAGGAATGCGAATGTCAGGAATGCATAGGTTTCGAGAAAATAAGCCAGCAGAAATTCTGTTTTGTTAAATAATTTCCCGAAAGTAATGGAGTCAGTATGTAAGGTACCCAGGATAAGCCCGATTATAAATACCAACAATGTTGCTCCAAGCGCGATCATGCCGATGGTCATAAGCTTGCTGGCCAGGAAATCCCATCTGCTCATGCCGCTGATCACATTCTGTCGTATGGTTTTATAGGAATACTCATTGGTGATCAATATGATCACAACCACGCCAAGGAATATCTTAAAATACCCTGCAATATATACGAGATTATGCCAGATATCCGGCAGGCTGTATGCGCTCAAACCCGGTAATGGTATGGGGCTTTTTTTATTTGCTTCGTCAGCCAGATCATCGAGAAAGCCCTGTATGCCGAAAAAGAAAAGTATGATCAGCAAAGCATATACGCCGGTGAGGACCCAGAATACTTTATTGCCCCGGATCTTTTGAAAATCTATTTTGAGTAGTTTGATCATTTTTCAGCCAGTAATTCAAGGAAATAGTTTTCAAGACTCTTTTTTCTTGTATTCAGGTGCGTGAGTGTAATGCCTTTGGAGAATAGATAGCTGTTGAGTTGGGCACTGTCGTAGCCTTCCTTAACCTTAACCATCATTATCACCTTATCTTTCTCAAAACCGGTGATATTTTCATTTTTCCGGAGTTCCTCTTCAAGAGCATCCATGTCATTGGCACCGACTTCGATGTGTGCAGAAGCATTTATCATTTCAGCCACCTTGCCGGTATAGATATTTTTCCCTTTATCAAGGATAACAACATGTGAACATATCTTTTGTACTTCATCTAGCAGGTGGCTTGCTATGATGATGGTGATCCCTCGTTTTGCAATTCTTATGATGAGCTCACGGATATCGGCAATTCCCTGGGGGTCGAGTCCGTTAGTAGGTTCGTCGAGGATAAGCACCTTCGGGTTGCCGAGCAGGGCAGCTGCCATGGCAAGCCTTTGTTTCATCCCCAGTGAATATGTGCGGAATTTGCTCTTTCTCCTTTCAGTGAGTTCGACGGTTTTCAAAACTTCCGGGATGGTTTCGTAAGAACAACCTTTGATATTGGCAATAATTTTAAGGTTATTCTCCCCGGAGATGTAAGGATAGAATATCGGGGTCTCCAGGATGGCACCAATTTGCTTCCTGTCGTGCTTACCCGGAACCTTCCCAAACCAGGAAAAGTTGCCGCCGTTCTTATTGATCACGGAGAGCACGATACCCAGCGTGGTGGTTTTTCCACTTCCGTTGGGGCCAAGAATACCGAAAACATTCCCTTCCTGCACCTCAAGGGATAAATTGTCTACAGCACGGATCCTGCCGTAGTTCTTCGAAAGCTTTTGAATACTTAAAACAGTTTCTTGCAAGTCAGCTGGTTTTATTACGGATAAAAATACCGTATTTATTGCAATATTATATTATATGACGCAGATGAGTGCATTTTATTACAAAAAACTCTAAAAATTTATAAACACTATGAGTTTTAGTATTATTTTCGCGGTGATTATTTATTAAACATTCATAAACATTATTTAGATGAAAATAGCTGACAATGCCGTGGTCTCGATGACCTACACCCTGACTGAAAATGATGAGAACGGATCAACGATCCAGGAGGTAAATAAGGATAAACCATTTGTTTTTATCTATGGCTCCGGCTTTTTGCTCCCTAAATTTGAAGAAAATATTCTTGGCCTCGAACCAGGTAAAAGCTATGCCTTTTCCCTTGAAAGCGATGCTGCATATGGCCCGATTCGTGAAGATGCCTTAATGGAACTGGATAAAAAGATCTTTGAAATCGAAGGTAAGATAGATGAGAATATTCTTTTTGTCGGTAATGATATTCCTATGCAAAATAATGATGGACAAACCGTTATGGGCAAGGTGATGGAGATATCAGATGACAAAGTGAAGATGGATTTCAACCATCCTCTTGCGGGTGTCAACCTCCACTTCAAGGGAGAGATCCTTGATATTCGTGAAGCCACACCCGAAGAGATTGAGCATGGGCATGTGCATGGGGCGGATGGGCATGAGCATTAAGATATTCGAAATCAGATATCAGATATCAGAAAGCAGAAATCAGAAGTTAGTTGTACCTGATACGTTGTACTATATATAGATGAGGAATACCGCTGGTTGTTTATTAATGGACGGCGGATTTTTTTTCCACTTTGCCACGGGGAGGGTTTTGATCATTTCATCTGCAGTGGTGAGGTTCGCAGCCACGCAAAGCCTTGTTTCCGGATTGCAGCTTCCTATGATGCTTTCAAACATTTTCATGTTGCGGTATGGGGTTTCGATAAAGATCTGTGTTTGATCTTTGCGGTAAGCATCCTGCTCAAGTTTTCGAATGGCTGTGGCTCTGCTTCTGTTGTCGACAGGCAGGTATCCGTGAAACACAAAGTTTTGTCCGTTGAAGCCTGAAGCCATCAGGGCCAGGGTGATGGAAGAGGGGCCGCTTATGGGGATGACCCTGATATTGTTTTCATGTGCAAGCGACACCAGAGATGCTCCGGGATCCGCAACACAGGGCGTACCTGCCTCCGACATGAGGCCAAGGTCTTTTCCTTCATTCAATGGTTTTAACATATCCGGTAAATCCTCTGAAATACTATGCTCATTGAGCAGATAAAAGCTTAATGAATCAATATCGGTCGATTTGTCAAGCTTTTTTAGAAAACGCCTTGCTGTGCGCAGATCCTCAACAACGAAATGCTTGATATTCCCGAGAATATTCTTCAGGCTTCCCGGCAGGACATCATCCACAGGGCTGTCGCCGAGTAATGTGGGTATTAAATATAAATTACCTTTT
>QMPN01000425.1 GCA_003648575.1 Bacteroidota bacterium | reverse complement strand
CTTGTGTCTGTGGTGCAGGACGTTCAGTTGTAATAGTATTAGCTATCATAGTCCAAGCCCCGTCCCTGACTACATCATACTTTTGATACTCTTGCTGAGTCCAAGTGTTCTTCCACTTCATTAGGTCTGCAGGGATGTCAGAGGACATAGCAAAGCTGTCTATTTGGTCTACCTCTAATACATTTAGACTACCACCTGTTATGCCTTGTACACCATTGGTATTAATATATGTATTGGCATATTGCCGTAATTCTTCTCTTGATTTTATACTCATTGTTATATTGTTATTACGCATTCTCTTGCTTCCATAGTACCACCATCATCTCTAATACGTGTTTCAAACGCATATAGCTGTGGATCATCTACAAAAGTACAGAAGTCATTGTTAAAATCGTATGGGCTAAAGTCACATTTATATGGCTGCCCAGGTATATTTCTTAGTTCTTTGAATTCAGTAAACGTAGTGTCCCAGAATCCTATCTTATCATGCCAAGTACCTTTAGTAAACTTATATACTCTACCCTCAAAGTCATTAATTAATTGTAATGGACTTATATTATCTGACTTATAAGTACCAGATAAAGCTGATGTATACTCCATATTCTCATTGATAAAGCTCTTAGCCTTCCAATCTAATAGTGATGCAGTACCATCTTCTCCGTCTTTACTAAACTCTGCTATATGATCCCCATCTATATCGTATGGTGAGCTTAGGTGTAGTTCGTGATAGCTTAGTACTAAGGGTATGTCTAATCCCCAAATATAATCTAAACTTAGGTTCTCAGTCCCTTTAGGATTAATGTCTATCTTGATCTCATCCGTCCAAGGGAAATCTGATGCTTGTTTATTCTCACGTATTAATGGATTACCAGCAGCTTTATTATTCTCTTCTTTCCTAATTCTATTATCACGTATCAAATGTATTGCTGTTGTTGAAGGTACTGGGCTGAAAATACTACCAACAATAGCTAATCCCTTCCGTATTCTTGCTCTACGTTCTGCATCAAATGGATTCTCCCATACAAACTTATCTTGGAACGTTGCGGATACAATACCAAGTGATAGATTATAAAACAATACTCCAAATCTTTCTCCATACGCATGTTCATCTCTCGGTAAGTAAATGTCAACTTTAAAGTTACCTCCAGTCTCTATATCAGCTACCATCCTTGCGTTTATGCTAAGCTCTTTGTAGTCATATCTGTAAAACTTCACATCTCCATGCCAACCATCATATTTATCCTCCTCGTACCATCTATTCCAAAAGTAAAACTTCTCTCCTGATGGTCTTGTGTAGGTTATTCTAATCCACTTCTTGATTGCAAACTTATTATCAGTAGCATTAATCACTCCTTTATATGTAGGTAGTGTATCAAGATTGAATGTAAATCTACTAAACTTCATATCCTCAGATATATCTGTCTCATACGTAATAGCTGGGGTATCTGCTTCAGGTGGATCGTTCTCTGGATCACTTACTTCTTTTACATTCTGCATCCATAACTGACCTGCATTAAACTTATATGGAGCGTAGTTACCACTAACAGTATTACCTGGTCTTGGTGCGTTAGGCGCTGTACCTGTCCAATGTCTTAGGTTGTTGACTACTGGAGGTACTGATATAGATGAGTCTTTAAACTCTAAAGCAGTCATTGTTGATGCTCCTTCTGCTACATGACCATAATAAAAGTTACCTGTTCTATTAGCAAATGGTAGTATATTAGTATTGACTTGAAACTCCTGATTAATAATTACTGTCTGCCAAGGAGGGATAAAGTCTATCTGTGCTCTTGCAGTTACTTCTCTATCACCTGCTATTGCTGGCTTATCTTGTAAGTACAAGTCTAGTATACCAAGTTGATGACTACGATAACGTGAGCTAATTAATATATTATTAGCTATTTCATATCTCGTATATGTAACAGTACCTTCATCCCATTGTGCATCTAAAGCAAGTAGCCACCATTCACCTTTCCATTGTACTAACTGTAAGTTTAATGGTCCAAGTAATGATTCAATAACTTTATCAAATGCTATATATTCATCAGTATCATCTTCCATAAATACTCTTGGATCAACATATATATCTTCAAGTGCTGTTTGTTCACCAGCTATATTAACCCTAATAGCTACATTTAGAATGAAGTTTTCTTTTGGGTACAGGTTTAAATTTATGTATTTAACTATTACACCTAATACTGATTCTTTCACAGGCCAAGGCTCAGGAAAGTCTATCATCAGAAACTGTCTGTCTTCTGCTAACTTGATACCATCATTAGCATTTAGGTTTAATGAATATGGATACTGTTTATAAGCTTCTATACCCAATGAAGGTGTTAGTTGTCCTCTCCAGAATGCTTGCATAGCACCTGATGTTCTATCTTCTTTGTATACTGTTACTGTATATCCACCATTAAATATAGGCTCTAAGAAGGCTCTATCCTCAGCATTATTAATCAGTAATCTAATAGTAGCTGAAGATGGTGCTGTAGTAGTATATCTATCACCATTCCATTTAATTGATAATGGTTTATCTGTACCACAATAAGTTCTTGATACAGTATCTAAACATTCAGGTGCTTCCATAGTACCTTTACCTTCTGCTACCCTCTGTTTGAATGCAATAGTTTCTGCACTCTCAGTAGACCAAATAACTTTAGTTAGTAGATTATCTGTGTCTTTGTACTCAAGTATCCCTGTATTAACCATCTATCCCGCTTTTATAGTTAACTCTATTAATTACCGCAACAAGGTCTTCGCCTCTTGCTACTAATACTACCTCTCTATTATAATCGTATCCACCTAATGCTGATACACCTGATGCATAATTAGATGATCCAGTATATGTAGACGACCCAGTATATGAAGCTGACTGAGATTTATTAGCAACAGCCTTGATGCCTGCTCCAATAGCCACAAGTGCTGCTCCAGCAGCTATAGCTACATATGGGTTTGCTGCACCTATTTGAAATGCTAACCAACCAACTCCCCAAGCTATAAGTAATGCTCCAAACTGTTGTATTATACCTCCTAATGAAGATAATGCATTACTCCAAGCATCAGTATCTCCTACTATAATTGACTGTGCTATTGCATCAGATAGGGCTGTAAATGCTTGTGCTGCTACTCCACCTATCACTCCTGATAATCGTATTACTCCCCTTTCAATAGTATCTATCCATCGTTCCCATTGCTTGATCTCATCATCAGATGGTGCAGGAAAGATTGGTCTCTGATTATCTTCTGCGAGATGATTTATATTATCTATTAAAGCCTCTGCTGGCTGAAGTATGCTTACATATTCCTTTAAATAGTCTATTGCATCTTGATCATCTTTAGACGGTTTACCAAAGTAGTCGGGTTTAAATGGAGTGGTTGTCTTAGGTTTAATTTTAGATAT
>QMPN01000424.1 GCA_003648575.1 Bacteroidota bacterium | reverse complement strand
TGCCGGCTTTCTATTTTCTCAGCCGGTAATTATTGGCTAATAGCCGTATTCCGAATAAAACTTCCTGACTGCCGTATCCAGGTTTTCAAATACAACATAATGGTTCTTGCAGCCATTGCGTGAACAGATGCTTACCTTTCCGCCAATGCTGCAGGAGAAGGATACAATAGGTGCATTGCAGACTTCACATTCGATAGGGCGGGCAAGGTTTTCTTTGCACTTCGGGCAAGAAAAAATTACCACATCTCCTTCAGGAATAGGGTTATCAGCAGTATAGTTATAATCGCCATAAATAGAGCTTAACCAGATATTCCCCTCCTTGCCATCGGTTGTTTTAATGTTGAGCCTGATGGCTTTTCTGTTGTTGATAAGGTGAGTATCATCCATTAATAATTCCCCGCACTTTGGGCATTTTACTGTCAATGAAACTTTTTTTTGCATGTTACCTCCAAAAATATGATTTGATTAATAATTAGTTTTCATTTCTAACAAGATACGTCATTTTTAAAAACAAATCAAATATTTAAAATTTTTATGATAAATCCAAATATAATAATTACTTAATTTTGCAGGACAAATCACAAAACATGCATGAACTGTCGATAGCAATGAACATTGTGGAGATCGTGGAAGAAAACGCAGCAGTTGCAAATTGCAAAACAGTGTCGGAAATTGACCTTGAAATTGGCAGCATGTCGGGGGTAGTGATTGAAGCACTTCAGTTTGCACTTGAAGAAGCAGTTAAGTCAAGCATCATGGAGACAGCCAGAATCAACATAATTGAGATCAGCGCCAGGGTGAAATGCATCGCCTGTGCCCATGAGTTTGAACCCGAAGATATTATCCCGGTCTGCCCTGAATGCGGGCATATATATGCGGATGTGATCCGGGGGAAGGAGATGAAGGTTCGGAGGATTGTGTTCTCTGAAGAATAGAGAATAAAGAACAAGGAACAAGGAATAAGAATGAGAATAAGAATGAGAATAAGAATAAGAATGAGAATGAGAATGAGAATGAGAATTAAAAACTCAAAATTTAAAATTTAAAATTTGAAATATGTGCGGAACTTGCGGATGCGGACAAGAAGATGAGGTCAGGATCACCAAACCTGGTGATGAGAACCAACACGACCATGTGCACTCACATGAGCATGAGCATGACGATGAAAATCACTCGCATGCCCATACACATACTCATAGCCACAACGATGGGCATGAGCATCATCACCATCATGAAGATGATCACGGGCATCACCACCACCATCATGAAGATGGCAGAGAGGTCGTACTTGAACAGGATATCTTACATAAAAATAATCTCCTTGCGGAAAGGAACAGGGGTTTCTTCGAAGCCAGGAACATCCGGGCAATCAATATGGTGAGCTCCCCCGGCTCCGGAAAAACCACCTTGCTTGAGAAAACCATCACTGACATGAAAGGCTATATCCCGTTTTTTATCGTTGAGGGCGATCAGCAAACCATGAATGATGCGAAAAGGATAGAAGCAACCGGGGCTCCGGTAGTACAGGTGAATACAGGAAGCGGCTGCCATCTTGATGCCTCAATGGTCAACAGGGCAGTAAAAGAACTGGAAATTGCCGAGAACTCGATACTGGTGATCGAAAATGTGGGAAACCTGGTCTGCCCGGCCATGTTCGACCTCGGTGAATCATACAGGGTGGTTGTTATCAGCGTCACCGAAGGTGATGACAAGCCCATCAAATATCCTGATATGTTCAGGACCTCAAATATTTGCATCATCAACAAAACCGACCTCCTCCCCTATGTCGACTTTGATGTGGAAAAGGCAAAGGATTATGCCCTCAGGGTGAACCATCACCTGAAGTTTTTTGAACTTTCAGCCAAAAGCGGTGAAGGTATGGATGCCTGGTACGAGTGGTTAAAGGAGTGTTAATTATTAACATTGTGAAATAATTAACATTTTCCTTGCATTAAAGAAGTCAGCCTTATACTTTTGCATTGTTAGAGTACTATCGACACTCAATTCAAAGTTCTTATGAAGAATTTACCGCATAAAACCATTGAAAGGCTCAGCCAGTACAGAAGGGCCCTGCTGTTATGCCATGCTAAAGGAATGACATATATCTATTCACATGAGATCGCCAAGATACAACACATTACAGCTGTTCAGGTGAGACGCGACATTATGCTCATCGGCTATACAGGCACATTGCGCAAAGGTTATAATATTAAAGAACTGATCGACCTGATCGGACAGATCATCGATAGTAAAGAGGGTATCAATGTGTGCATAGTAGGGATCGGAAACCTTGGCCGTGCCATCACCAACTACTTCAGCGGCAAGAGGACAAAGCTTTCGATCGTTGCCGTTTTCGATGTCGATAAGGGTAAGGTCGGAAAGAAATATCATGGGATCGAATGCTTTGATATAGCAGATATGACAAAGGTCATAAAGGAGAAGAAGATCGAGATCGCGATCATGACAGTGCCCGGTGAAGATGCCCCCATGATCTCAGATATACTCGTAAAGGCAGGGATCATAGGCATGTTAAATTATACACCAAAACCGGTAAACGTTCCAAAAGAAGTGTACCTTGAAGAATATGATATGATCACTTCGCTGGAAAAAGTGGCGTTTTTTGTTAAAACACACTAATGAAATATGAATAAACTGGCTAAATTTATTATAAGGTACCGTTGGTTGATCGTTATTGTTGTGTTGGCCTTTACCGGCTTTACAGGCTATCAGATCACAAAGATGCAGATCAACTCTGATGTGATCAGTTCCTTGCCCGATGACGACCCCGATGCCGCACTTCTCAAAAAGATAGCCATCGAATTCGGCAGCAATAAAATGGGAATGGTGATTCTGGAAACGGAAGACCTTTTCCAGACTGAAACACTTGAACATGTAAAGCAGATCACAGAAACATTAGAAAGAATTGATGGTATTATATCTGTCAACAGCCTTACCAATATCATCGACATAAATGATGCAGGAATAGGAAACCTGGTTGACATATACGACCTGCCCGACACTGAAGAGGAATTGAAGGCACTCCGGGAACGGGTGTTTTCGAAAGAAATGTACAAAGGGAGTATCGTTTCTGAAGACGGTACAGCAACACTCATTGTTTTTTCACTTTCGGAAGATGCTGATGTAAAAGATGTTGCTACAGCTGTAATGGATCAGACAGAGGCAATGAACCTGCCGGAAACACTTTATTATGCAGGTTCTCCCATGATGGTAACATCCATAGCCAAACTCATCTCTTCAGACCTGACCCTGCTCCTTCCCATTGCTTTCCTGCTGATCGCTGTGATCCTTGCAGCCTTTTTCAAAACCATCAGGGGAGTGCTGTTACCATTGCTTACGGTTGCCATTGCCATTGTCTGGACACTGGGCATTATGGCCTTGTTTG
>QMPN01000423.1 GCA_003648575.1 Bacteroidota bacterium | reverse complement strand
TTCATGCTTACAGCACAGGCATACGGCACAGCAGCATACAAGCTTGCCGACCTGGCCCTGGGAGTACAAAAGAAATACAAGCATAAGATCAAGTATATAGACATGGGTGGCGGGTTTACCTCAAACAACACCCTCAAAGGAGCATACCTGCCGGGGGCAGACACAAATCCGGGTTTCGAGGAATATGCCGAGGCCATCACCTCCGCCCTGATCAACTCCGATTTTGAGCCAGGAGACCTGCCCCTGCTTATCCTGGAGACAGGAAGGGCCCTGATCGATGATGCCGGGTACCTTCTGGGGTCGGTGATCACAAACAAAAGGTTGTCTGACGGAAGAAGAAATACGATCATAGATGTAGGTGTGAATATTTTGTTCACCGCTTTCTGGTATGAGCATAAGGTGACCCCGGCACAGGAATTCACTCAATATGCTGAGGATACTGTCCTCTACGGCCCTCTGTGCATGAACATTGACGTGATCAGAGAAAACATCAGCCTCCCTCTGATGAACAAGGGAGATCACTTTGTCATCCACTCCGTGGGGGCTTACAATATGACACAATGGATGCAATTTATTACCTTGCGTCCGAAAGTAATAATGATCGGCACTGATGGGGAAGCACACCTGATCAGAGACAATGAATCCCTCGAAAGCATCACATCACATGAAAGGATGCCCGATCATCTGAAGAAATTTGAACTATAAAATGCAGCTCAAGGCCTTTACAGATAGCATCGTCAACAGCTATTCTCAGGTATTCTTTTCGAAGAGCAGGATATTTGCCTTCCTGATCATACTTGTTACCTTCTTTGATTTCTATGCCGGGCTCTCAGGTTTGATTGCGGTGGCTGCATCCAACCTCGCTGCTATCCTGATCGGCTTTAACAGGCTGAATATTCGAAGTGGATTTTATGGATTCAACAGCTTATTGGTAGCCCTGGGCCTTGGAATGTATTATGAGTTCAATGCCGAGCTTGT
Organism: Bacteroidota bacterium; assembly: GCA_003648575.1. The sequence goes on along the minus strand of QMPN01000423.1, from coordinate 2,438 downwards.
CCTGGTACTGCTATTTGCCTCGCTATTCACCCTGTTGGTGAGTGTGACGCTTGAGGGGGTGATCGGGAAATACGGCCTCCCCTACCTTAGTATTCCTTTTCTCTTCGGAATCTGGATGGTACTACTGGCTGCACGGGAATATACTTCCCTGGAGATCAGCCAGCGAGGCGTTTATTCCCTGAATGAGATGTACGCCCTGGGCGGGAATTGGCTGGTAAACCTGCATGAATATCTTTACAGCCTGCCATTGCCCGATATCGTGGTATTATATTTCCGCTCCCTTGGAGCCATCTTTTTTCAGTACCACCTGGTTCCCGGCTTCATTATCGCCATAGGGGTGCTGATCTATTCCCGGCAGGCTTTCCTGCTTTCCATCCTGGGGTTTGTCTCAGCATGGGTTTTCTACCTGATGATCGGCGCCGACATCAATGCCCTTAGCTACAGTTATATCGGCTTTAACTTTATTCTCACTGCCATCGCCATCGGCGGGTTCTTTATAATTCCCTCAAAATGGTCGTACCTGTGGGTCATCCTGCTCACACCACTGACCTCTTTTCTGATCACCAGCACAAGCGGGATGTTTGCATCATCACAGCTTTCCATATATTCACTTCCATTTAACCTGGTTGTGCTCATGTTCCTCTATATCCTGAAATTCAGGGAACGGCATTACCGCAAGCCGGAAATAGTCACGGTTCAGCATTTTTCTCCTGAAATGAATTTCTATACGAAAGATAACTTTCGTAAACGCTTCGATGAAAATGTTTCGATAAACATCACACTGCCTTTCTGGGGGGAATGGACAGTAACCCAGGGCCATGATGGTGAACAAACCCATAAAAACGACTGGAAGCATGCCTGGGATTTCGAAATTACTGATGAGGATGGTATCTATCATTCCGGCTCCGGAATAGAGGCAGAAGATTTTTATTGCTTCAACAAGCCCCTTCTGGCCCCTGCCGACGGCTGGGTGGAAGAGATTCTGGATGGTGTTGATGATAATGCCATTGGTGAGGTCAACCTCGATCAGAACTGGGGCAATACCATCATAATCAAGCATGCCGATAAGGTTTATACTAAACTCAGCCATCTGAAGAAAGATTCTTTCAAGGTGGAAAAAGGGGATTATGTGAAACGAGGTGACGTGCTGGCCCTTTGTGGAAATTCCGGCCGCTCGCCTAAACCACACCTGCACTTCCAGGTGCAGGCCGATCCATATGTTGGATCACCAACCATCGATTATCCCATTGCATTTCATATTCTGAATGAAATACCTGCCTGTAAGCTGGAAACATATTCCAGGCCCAAGATTTATGACATCATCTCAAATATTGATATAAACGACAGCCTGCATAAGGCATTTCATTTTGTTCCTGGTCAAAAGATACAATTCAGGCTCACGTCTGATGATGAGAAATATTCAGGTCCGGTAAAATTACTGGTAAAGGCCGACCCTTATAACAATACCTATATCCATGATGAAGGAAGCAATGCAAAAGCATGGTTCCGTACCGAGGCAGGCATGACCTATTTCACACATTTTGAAGGGGACAGGAATTCGTTTCTTTACCTTATTTTCCTGGGGCTGTACCGCACCGTTTCCGGTTACTACCAGGACTTAAAAGTACATGATGAATATACGCTCAGCATGATCAGCAGTAAGGCCGGGATGATCCTTCAGGACTTTATCGCTCCATTTTACACTTTTCTGCACGCTGATTTTGAAATGGAATTCCTGAAGATGGAAGACGATCTGTCGGGCGGTAAGATCGGGTTGAGATCCCTGTCGACCGTACGGGCCGGGAAAAGAATCCGTAAAGCCATCGACTTCCGGTTTGATATTGACAAAGGCCGGATAGACAAGATGTACATCAGCACAATATCTGCAAATATCGAAGCTACATGGGAAGAGCCGGACTTCTGATCATATTGTTGCTACTTTTTGCTTCAACGGCAAAATCCCAGTCTGACCTCACCTACAAGCAGGTTGACTCCATTATGTATGTCGATTTTACCACCGAAAACTGGGATGAAGTGATCCGTGCAGGTAAGGATGCACTGCAAAATAATATTGATTATTTCTACCTCAGGATGCGGATGGGGATAGCCTGTTATAACACAGGGAATTACCGCTCAGCAGCCGGACACCTGGTCAAAGCGGGTGATTTCAATCCCGGATACTGGTTGGTGAAAGACTACCTGTATCACTCTTACTTATACTCCGGCCAGCACGATGAAGCAGCACTTATTGCAGGAGGCCTGAATGACGGCCTGCGTGAAATGTCCGGCATTAAAAAACCAAAAGCCTTTTCCACATTTTATCTCGAGACAGGTCCTGAGTTCAGTAATAACCTTGATAAACATGAGATGGATCATCTCCCGAGAGAACAGGATTTAAGGGAGCAGGATCTATACGGCAACAGCTTTTATACGCATCT
>QMPN01000422.1 GCA_003648575.1 Bacteroidota bacterium | reverse complement strand
AGATTTCTCACCCCAGGAGTTGTAGTTCATTTTCCCCGGACAGTAGTAATTATTAATCAATCTTTTCCTATTTTTGCAGTGCTAATTAATGACCCTGCTATGAGCACTGCCGCGAAAACAAATTATAAGCTTCAATCCCTGATTTCCGGAAGTATTTTTGATGACAAAGGATGGATACTGGATCCGCCCGAAGAGGGAGGACCCGCTTTTGTAAGGGCCATATATGATAAGGAACAACTTCATCTTCGCGGAGTGGAACATGGATTGTACACTTTTGCCGACTGGCTGCCCATTAATCGTGAGCTCGATGGTTCCTCTGCACCGCTAACATATAAGAGCCAGGGTCTGGCTAAAGACTTAGGGCTTAAAAACCTGTACATCACTTTCAGTGGATACTGGCCGGAAAAAGGCGCCGTGATGACCACTTGCTCTTTCAAAGAAACTGAAGCTTTTTCGGTTTGCGGCAGGCTGGACCCGGGGCAGGAAAAGATCCTTGTTGTTGCTTCTGCAGGGAATACCTCACGCTCTTTCGCCCGTGTGTGTTCCGATAACAACATCCCCCTGCTGCTCTGTGTCCCGGAAGACAACATCGGTGCATTATGGTTCGACAGGCCCATTAAAGACCATGTGAAGCTGATCATTTCACGCAGTGGCAGCGATTATTTCGATGCCATCCACCTCTCTAACCTGGCATGTAAACTTGATAAATTTATTCCTGAGGGTGGTGCGAAAAATGTTGCCCGCCGCGATGGTATGGGAACCACTGTCCTCTCCGCCGTGACCACCATTGGTGAGATCCCGGAATATTATTTCCAGGCCGTAGGAAGCGGCACAGGAGCAATAGCGGCCTGGGAGGCGAACCTCCGCCTTATAAAGGATGGGCGCTTTGGTGAGCGGAAGATGAAATTAATGGTATCACAGAACAAACCCTTTACCCCCATTTATGACGCATGGAAAGCAGATTCACGAGAAATGCTTCCCTTTGCTGATGAATTGGCCCGCGAGCAGGTCATAGAGATCCTTGCTAAGGTGCTCTCAAACAGGAAGCCTCCATACGGGATCAAAGGTGGGCTATACGATGCCATGAAAGATGCCGGTGGCGATGTGCTGCTCGCTTCCAATGAAGAGGCCATTCAAGCCGCGGAATTATTTGAAAAAACCGAAGGAATCGATATTCATCCGGCAGCAGCTATTGCCACAGCAACGCTCATCAATGCTGTAAAAGATGGAAGCATAGACAAGGATGCCCTCATCATGCTGAATATTACCGGCGGTGGAGAGGAACGTTTCAAAAAAGAAAATGAACTGTACTATCTGAAGCCTACCATGATTTTTGATATCGACCCTGACTTCGATGATGTAGCAGAAAAGCTCAACACCCTTTTTGATTAAGCTTCCACTAATATAAGTTTAGTACATTTGATATGATGTTGAACACCAATCCTCTTTTCAAGAAGCTTCATGGATCGGAGTTTATGAGGAACGTAGGAACCCTGTTGAGCGGGACTGCGATCGCCCAGGCCATTCCTATCCTGGTGTCCCCCATCCTCAGCCGTTTATACTCCCCCGATGATTTTGGTGTGCTTGCCCTCTTCATGGCCATCAGCATCGTAATATCTGTAATCTCTACAGGAAGGTATGAATTGGCCATCATGCTTCCCGAAGAAAAGAGGGATGCGAGCAATCTTCTTGCCCTTTCTGTGATCCTTACAATGTTTACATCGCTCATTACCCTTGTGCTGATACTTTTCCTGAAAGGTTTCATTGCAGGCTTCTTTGATGATCCAGGCATAGAAAACTGGCTATATTTTATTCCGGTAGTCGTCCTTTCTACAGGGCTCTATAATACCTTTAACTACTGGTCGACCAGGCACAAAACCTTTAAGCGAAATGCAGCCAGCCGCATCTCACAATCAACGGCAATGGTAGGCACCAACCTCGGCATGGGCTTTGCCGGGACAGGGGCTGTAGGACTAATTGCGGGGTATATCCTGGCACAAATAGTAGCAGCCAGTGTACTAGCCTGGAAAACACTGAGCAATTATTCAGAATTGACCCGAGACGTTTCCAGGCACCTCATCATGCAAAATGCAAGGAAATACAAGAATTTCTTACGCATTAACACCCCACATGCCTTTATTGGATCCCTGCAGGATCAAGGCATCGTATATGTAATCATGGTCTTTTTCAACAAGGCTATCCTCGGATCCTATGCCTTTGCCTTCAGGCTGGTAACGGCCCCGGCTTCCCTGATCGGATACTCCATTTACCAGGTATTTTATCAGAAAGCAACGAAGGCATTGCAGGAAGGACAGGCCATTCAGCCAATGGTGCTGAGAATCTACCGTAACCTCTTTGTGATCGGGCTGCCCATATTTACAGTATTGTTTTTCTGGGGTCCCCCGATTTTTGGATTCGTATTCGGCGAAGAATGGGTAATGGCTGGAGAAATTGCCAGCATTATCTCACCCTGGCTGTTCCTGAACTTCATCGCAACACCGGTATCCTGTATCACCGTGATCATGAACAAGCAATGGCAGGGAATGCTGCTCTCCATAGCTGATGTGGGCCTCAAAGTAACGGCCATTGCTATTGGAGGGATGAAAGGTGATGTTTATGTAACCTTCACATTGATGAGCATACTCTGTGGTACCTTATTGATCTTTAGCTTATTTTTGTTTTACAAATTTGCCGGTGCGAAAGTCAAAGCGGCATACTAAGACCTTAGAACATGAGCAGGTTCTGTCGTTACTTCATCAACAAGTCCTATACCATCTGTCAATCCATACTGGGGATGAAGACGGCGAAAGGAAGTATGATTCATTGTTCTTCCGACATCAGGTACAGGAAGAATATCTACATAGGGGAGAAATCTATATTGTATAAGAAACAAAGCCTGTATATTGGTAGAAACGGAAAAATGACCCTGGGGAAAAACTCACATGCAGCACCCTATGGATATTTCTTGATTGAAAACCAGAAGCTGACAATCGGCGATGATGTGGCCATTGGGCCATACTGCTCATTTTTTTGTTCATCAAATACCTATTCTCCAGATAAAGCCCTGTTCAGGGAAAATTACGAGAAAGCTGACATAAAAATTGGCAACAATGTATTTATAGGTGCCCAGTCAGTGATCCTCCCGGGAAGTGTCATCCATAATCATGTGATCGTTGCCGCCAATTCGGTTGTAAGAGGCATCCTGGAGAGTGGGTGGTTATATGGTGGTTCGCCCTGTAAACAAATCAAAAAACTGGACAAAAATGATTAAGACCGCTTTCACCTGTAATGCACTCAGGACGAAGCACTTTTTTCGTTTTTTATGGGTGTGGGTCCGATCTTATAAGCCAAAAAAACTTGTGCAGCTTTGTATAGATGAAACTGCCTCATATTTTGGAGTGGACCCAAACTCTGTATTT
>QMPN01000421.1 GCA_003648575.1 Bacteroidota bacterium | reverse complement strand
TTTTTCACCTTCGGTAAGCCTGAACTTATCGATGATAGACCTGGCAAGGCTTTCTTCTTCGATCTGTTCCATCACATACCATTGCAGGAAATTCAGGGTGTTGAAGTCTTTTTCTTCCATAGAGATTTCAACCAGCTTGTTGATGAGAGAGGTCACAAGGAGCTCATGCTCGAGCACCTTTTCAAAAACGTCCTGCAGTGAGTTGAACTCTGCAGTCGGTTCTTCCAGGGCCATCAGGCGGGCATGTCCTCCCCTGTCATTTACATAGCTGAGGAGCTTGAGTGAATGCTCACGTTCTTCGGTGGCATGCATAAATAAAAATGCTGCCGCACCGGCATAGCCATTCACTTCACACCATGAAGCCATAGATAAATATAATCTTGATGATTCCTCTTCGGCTTTGATCTGTTCAATAATGGCTTTCTCGAGTCTTGAGTTTAACATAGTAATAAATTTTTCAGGTTCTTATTCTTATTCTTATTCCTTGTTCCTCTGTTCTCTATTCTTAACTTTTCAGCGCCTCCGCTCCACTTACAATCTCCAGGATCTCACTCGTGATCGATGCCTGACGGGCCTTGTTATAAGAAAGCTTGAGTTCCTTGAGCATTTCTGTGGCGTTATCGGTAGCCATATGCATGGCGGTCATCCTGGCACCATGCTCTGAAGCAAAAGAATCAAGTAAAGTCTTGTAGAATTGAATTTTCAGGCTTTTTGGGACGAGCTCACGCACAATATCTTCCTTGTTAGGTTCAAAGATGTAGTCTACCTTAAGTGAAGAATCTTCATCATCCGGTGGAAGGATTGGCAGGAATTGCTCGGTTAACAGTACCTGTACGGCTGCATTTTTAAACTGGTTGTAAATAATTTCAATGCGGTCGTATTTTTTTTCTGCAAAATCCTCCATCAGGCCTTCGGCAATGGCAATGGCCTTTTCATATTCCAGCTTCTCGAAAAGCTCAATATTCTCTTTTACAACCGGAAAGCCATGCCTGTTAAAATGTTCTGCACCTTTCTTGCCAATACAAAAAAGTGAAAGGCCACCTTGTGCGTGCACATCTTTATAGGTCGTGCGTATGAGATTTTCTGCTTGCTTGATCACATTTGCATTGAATGCGCCGCAAAGCCCGCGGTTTGAAGTAACCACCACCAGCAGGACCTTTTTTACTTCCCTTTTATCAGAAAAAGCAGCCTCATCAGATTGATCCAAGCCTGTACTCAGGCCTTGAAGGAATTCCTGGAGTTTCTGGGCATATGGACGTAATTGCAGGATGGCGGCCATAGATCTCCTAAGCTTGGAGGCAGCAACAAGCTTCATGGCGCTGGTGATCTGTTTGGTAGAATTAACAGAATCGATCCTGTTTCTTACTTCCTTTAGGTTAGGCATGGTTTTTCTCTAATTTATTCCTTTTATTCTGAATACCTGTCAGCAATATTCTTCGCGGCCACATCAAGGATCTTGGTAATATCATCGTTAAAAATGCCTTTTTTGAGCTCCCCAAGTGTCTTGCTATGTTTTTCTTCCATAAAGTGGAGAAATTCTTCTTCAAAATCCTTAATCCTTTTAACCGGAACATTTTTGAGCAGCCCCTTAGATCCGCAATAAATGATTGCGATCTGTTTTCCCACAGGAACCGGTGAATATTGGTTCTGTTTCAGGATCTCAACATTTCGCTTCCCTTTTTCTAGTACTGCCATGGTGGCGGCATCCAGGTCGGAGCCGAATTTGGCAAAAGCTTCCAGTTCTCGGTATTGAGCCTGATCGAGTTTGAGGGTTCCGGCTACTTTTTTCATGGCCTTCACCTGTGCATTACCACCAACCCGGGATACAGAAATACCCACGTTAATGGCGGGACGGATTCCTGCATTAAAGAGATTGGATTCAAGGAAGATCTGTCCGTCGGTGATCGATATCACGTTAGTTGGGATATATGCTGATACGTCGCCGGCCTGTGTTTCGATGATTGGAAGTGCTGTAAGTGACCCACCGCCCTTGACCTTACCTTTAAGACATTCCGGCAGGTCGTTCATGTTAGCAGCGATCTTGTCAGAAGAGATAACCCTTGCAGCCCTCTCAAGCAGTCGTGAATGCAGGTAAAACACATCACCGGGGTAAGCTTCACGTCCGGGAGGCCGTCTGAGCAGCAATGATACTTCACGATAAGCAACAGCCTGTTTTGAAAGGTCATCATAAATTACCAGGGCCGGCCTGCCGGTATCCCTGAAATATTCGCCAATGGATGCACCGGCAAAAGGCGCATAAAATTGTATCGCCGCCGGATCTGAAGCAGTAGCTGTGATCACCACAGTGTATTTCATGGCTCCATTGTCTTCAAGGACCTTCACAGTATTGGCCACAGAAGAGCCTTTTTGCCCGATCGCAACATAGATACAATATACAGGTTCGCCTTTTTCAAAATTTTCTTTCTGGTTTATGATGGTATCAATGGCAATGGCACTTTTCCCAGTCTGGCGGTCGCCGATGATGAGCTCACGCTGGCCACGGCCTATTGGGATCATGGCATCAATGGCTTTGATACCTGTTTGCAGGGGCTGGTTAACCGGTTGGCGGTAAATAACACCGGGGGCTTTTCTTTCAAGGGGCATAAGGAAAGACTCTCCTTCGATCGCGCCTTTGCCGTCGATGGGTTCGCCAAGGGTATTGATCACCCGGCCGAGCATGCCTTCGCTAACATTGATGGATGCTATCTGGCCGGTACGCTTTACACTGTCTCCTTCTTTAACACTTTCCGGTTCTCCAAGCAGCACAACGCCCACATTGTCCTGTTCCAGGTTAAGGACGATTCCTTTCAAACCTGTTTTTTCAAATTCGATCAACTCACCTGATTCAGCATTGTTCATCCCGTAAATACGTGCGATGCCGTCACCTACTTCCAATACGGTGCCTACCTCTTCTAATTCTGCTACGTTTTGGTATCCCGATAATTCCTTGCGCAGGATGGCGGATACTTCAGCTGGTTTTATTGATGCCATATATTGTATTTTTTAGTATTCCCTTTTAAATAAATTGATCTCTGCCGAACCCTTTTGCAGCTTCTTGAGCTGATAAGCGATGCTGGCGTCGTATTTATAGTCATCATAACGCATTACAAACCCCCCGACAAGCTCTTCCTTTACTTCCTCGATAAGTTCAACTGTGCCCTTTGTCTGGCCTTCCAGTAAAATGATAACCTTCTTACGGATCTCATCGCTGATGGCGGTAGCACTTGCAAAATAAATTGTAAAAATGTTCTTGAATTTTTTATATGCGAAAATAAACTCCTCAGCGATCTGGTTGACGAAAATTTCTCTTCTCTTCCTGGTAATGATATTCAGGTATCTCATGCTGAGTTCACCGATCTTATCTTTGAATATGGCCCTGATCACATTATTCTTCTTCTCAGAACGGATCACAGGGCTCTTTA
>QMPN01000420.1 GCA_003648575.1 Bacteroidota bacterium | reverse complement strand
GGGCCATGCCGGTGCCATCATCGGAGGGAAATCCGACACTGCCGAAGCCAAAAAAGCCATCCTCCGCGAATGTGGGGTTCATGTGGTTGACTCGCCTGCTGATATTGGCTCGAAGATGAAAGAGGTGTTGGGATAAAAAGGGTGCAGGGTGCAAGGTGCAGGGTGCAAGGTGCAGGGGGCAGGAACCTGAAAGCCTACTTATTCCTTTTTCCTTCTTCCTTATGCCTTATTCACTCAAAAATTCAATATCCACGCCCCGTTAAAACTATTACTGTATTGTTTTTTGCCCTGTTTGGCTTCATCCAGGTTGGGATAGTTGTTGATGCTGACGCGAAATTGCCCCTGGTTGTTTTTCAGGATGAGGATATTTGATCCTTCAATATCTTTATATTTTTTTGCTTCTTTCTGTGCATCTCCTTCAGACTGGAAACTGGCTATTACAACGTAAAACCTGTCGGTACGGCTGCTGACGACTTTTATGCTGCCTGCAGCAGCAACTGCCGCTCTTGTTTGCCTGGCTTCTTCTTCCGCTTTTCCTGTACATTTGCCGGGTGATGGCAGGGCGTCTGTGCGCTGGCCCATCCAGATAACGGCATAGCTTTTATAGATACCAACTCCAATGGCCCTCCAGCTTTTCTTCTCCCAGGGGCCTTCGTTGAGGAGAAACTCATTGGCTACATCAATCTTCTTCCAGAACCTGAATACTGTATCAGCATTGGTGTTGAACATCTCCGCATAGGTCAGTTCATAACCCTCGCCGGTATAATTGGTCAGCTCCTTTGGCTTATTGCGGATGCACTCTTCCTGAGGTACATATTTATTATGGCAACACGGTGTCCATTCACCCTTGTCGGACCAGCTGTTGAGGGCGCAAATACTGGTATCAGGGTGATTTGTGTATAGGTCGATCACATGTGTGCGGGCCACAAACGAAAGCGATGCAGATAACGGGATCTCCTTTAACCCATTTATCATCCTGTGAGCATTGATAAGCTCATACAGCCTGTATTCATCCTCTGTAAGACAGAAATCATCGGGTACTCCTTTCTGACTCATGGCCGTAATGGAAATGAACAAAAGCAGTAAAGGGAAGAGGATAATGATTTTGAATGCTTTCATGGGCTGATGATTTGAATTCAAAATTAATAATTAAAAATTCAAAATTCAAAATTAATCTATCTTTGAAGTGATGGAGAACAAAAGATCTCATGGATTTGGCACGGCGCCGGTATTCTTTACGGCTATTTCCACTATTCTCGGAGCCATCCTTTTCCTGCGTTTTGGATTTGCTGTAGGAACGCTTGGTTTTACAGGGGTGCTGGCTATCATCCTGCTCGGGCATCTGGTCACCATCCCTACAGCCCTTGCTATCTCAGAGATATCTACCAACCAGCGTGTTGAAGGGGGAGGGGAGTACTTCATTATTTCCCGGTCCTTTGGATTAAACATAGGTGCAACCATAGGCCTGGCCCTGTATTTCTCCCAAGCTATCAGCGTGGCCTTTTATGTGATAGCCTTTACCGAGGCCTTCGAGCCTTTCTTCGACTGGATGCGAAATGCCCATGGGATTGACCTGCCCAAACAGGCGATCAGCTTGCCGGCCATGGCGATCTTATCGGCCCTGATACTTATCCGCGGTGCGAATATTGGCGTGAAAGCCTTGATAGTGATCGTGATCATTCTGGCAGGTACACTGGTGCTTTTCTTTGCCGGAACCACCGAATATGCTTCTGAAAGCGGATATCAGCTTTTCAGCGGATCGTTCAGGAACTCCAACCAGTTTTTTATCGTATTTGCCATTGTTTTTCCTGCTTTTACCGGAATGACAGACGGTGTGGGCCTGTCAGGGGATTTGAAGTCACCTCGGAAGTCTATTCCCAGGGGAACCCTGATGGCTACCTTCATAGGCATGATCGCATATGTGTTCATTGCATGGAAACTCACTGTTTCTGCCAGCCCTGAAGATCTTGCCGGCGAGCAGCTTGTCATGAGCAAGATCGCTGTCTGGGGCATATGGGTGATCCCGATCGGGTTGGCGGCATCTACCATTTCATCGGCCATAGGATCGGTGATGGTAGCTCCAAGGACGTTACAGGCATTATCATATGATAATTTATTTCCCTTGCCGAGGGTCAACCGCTTTCTTTCTAAAGGAAAGAAGGCCGATAACGAGCCATTCAATGCCTCATTGATAACCGTGCTAATTGCTTTTGTTTTTGTTACAGTGGGCAATATAAACATGGTGGCAGAGATCATCTCTATGTTCTTTATGGTTACCTATGGAGCGCTCTGCCTGATCTCATTTCTTAATCACTGGGGATCGGATCCGAGCTACAGACCTACCTTTCGGTCAAGGTGGTACATTTCGCTTGTTGGATTTCTCATGAGCGTATGGCTGATGTTCAAGATCAACTGGATCTATGCTTTTGTTGCCATTGCCGCCATGATCCTTATTTACATGATCATTTCAAGATACCATAAGGAAAGGAGGGGGTTGCAATCCATCTTCAGGGGAGCGATAATACAGCTCAACAGGAGGTTGCAGGTATATCTCCAGAAATCGACCAGGATCAAGAAAAGTGAAGAGTGGAGGCCTGCTGCAGTATGCATCTCAAGTGCAAGCTTTATAAGGGAAGAGGCATTTTACCTGCTTGAGTGGATTGCCCATAAGTATGGTTTCGGGACCTACATCCACCTCATAGAGGGCTATTATTCCAGGCAGACCCATGAAGAAGCACAGCAAATGCTGGATAAACTGATCGAAAAGACCGAACAGCGAAAGAATAATGTGTATATCGACACGCTCATCTCCCCCTCATATACTTCTGCCATTGCACAAACCATACAATTACCGGGTATCTCGGGCATGGATAACAATATGATGATCTTTGAGTTCGATAAGACCAAAATCGGGGAGATCGAGCAGATCATCGATAACTTTAAGCTTGTCAAGGCCGGGAATTACGATATCTGTATCCTTGGCAGCTCACACAAACGCTTTAATTTCAAAAAAGGCATACATGTATGGATCAGGAGCTTTGACTATCAGAACTCAAACCTGATGATACTGCTGAGCTATATCATCACCGGCCATCCCGACTGGCAGAAAGGGGGTATCAAGATCTTTGACATCTGCAAGGAAGAAGAACTTGAGCAGACCAGGGAAAACCTTCTGGAATTGGTTAAAACAGGCCGTATCCCTATCACAGAAAAGAACATACAGATCATTAAAAAGGATGAGAATGTGAGCAGCAAGGTGCTGATCAGTGAGCATTCGGCAGAAGCCGGCCTCACTATTATCGGTTTCAGGGCTGAACATATCAAGCATTACGGTACCGATCTGTTCATGGGTTATGATGTTATTGGTGATATGTTGTTTGTGAATTCGCATAGGCAGAAAGAAATTACTTAAGAGTGCCGAGTGCCGAGTG
>QMPN01000419.1 GCA_003648575.1 Bacteroidota bacterium | reverse complement strand
TGGTACATGCTTACGAATACTAATCTTGCACGGAAGCTTCCCCCGCTGCCACCCCCCTGAAAAAAAACTTAGGCTTGATTACCTCATCCTCAGGGGCAGATGTTCTTACGAATTAGAAGATATCTTTCTCTGGTTCGATCCCGGGCTGGTAATACTGGATTCATCGGTTCCACCATGGGTGGAGGTGCCGGAAGGAGATGGGCGGTTTTGGGCTGTAAGAGAAAAAAGAGCCTTTGGATTGTCGATTGATGATTGATGATTGTCGATTGATGATTTTTTACTGCAAAATTATTTGGCGGGATAATATGGTGCCATTGCAAATAATCCGAATAATATATCTCCCCGGCGGGCAAAGAGATCCATCATCATTTCTGCCATCCCAGATTATCTTGTGAATACCCTTGTTTTGTGTTCCATCCTCTAATATCCGCACGGTCCTGCCATATAGATCAATTATGGAAAGCTGAATCGGTGTAGGTTCAAACAATTCATATTGAATATTAACCGCACCGGCTGATGGATTCGGGAACGGGTGTGCCAATGAAATTCTGAGTTCTGAGTTCTGAGTTCTGATTTCAGATATCCCCACAACCCCGCCTTCCTGGTATGCAATAAGCCCCGTATCTGCCGTGCCAATCCATAGGTTGCCCAGCTCATCAGCTGCCAGCGATAGAATATTCTCCGACAGCAATCCTGAATTGGAAGGTTCGTAAGTATGCCATTCTGAACCGTCATATTTTATCAATCCTTTTGAATGGCCGATCCATGTGTTCCCGCTAAGATCGAATTCAATATCAAAAACATAGCCGATGGAGCTGTCCGGAATGCCTGTAATGTTTTCGTCAAAGACGGTCCATTCTCCTGCATAATAGTTGCAAAACACTCCTTCGCTGCCCACCCATATACGGTTTTCATGATCAATGGCGATAGCAGAGGTGAAGTAAATGTCATCAGGGAGGCTTGATTCAATCCAGGCACCGGTATATTTATACAGTTTATTGCCGGTTCCCCCTGTCCATACTGAATTATCAGGGCCGGCTGCTACGCTGTTCAGGTAATCCGGCAGGATGGAATTTCCCGAAAGGTAATGGTCCCAGGCTGTACCATCAAACATATACAGGCCGCTTCCTTCGGTGGCAACCCAGATATATCCGTAAAGGTCTGATGCCATACTTTTTATGGCCACATTGTCTTTTGTCGGGAAGGGGTGCGATTCCCAGTTGTTTCCATCAAAAGAGGATACCTCGCCATGGCCGGTTCCTACCCAGACAACCTCATCCGGGTCGAGGGTAACGGCCCCGATAAAATTAGAGTTCAGGCTGCTGTTGAGTGAGTCGTAAACGATCCAGTTTGTACCGTCGAAGGCAGCAAGTCCGCCATCGGTGCAGATACCGCCGCCGCAAACAGGTTCTGTCGCGATCCATTTCACTCCTTCTTCATCAACGGCTATGTCGGCAATATACCTGGAAGGGATGGAACATGTCCAGGGGTCCCAGTACATCCATGATGGGTTTTGTGAGAATGACGAAAGGTGTAAGGCCAGTACGAGTGTCAGTAGCACAAGGCTGTATTTTAAGCAGGATATCTTCATAGCTGACAATATTATTCCACTTTCCGGAAATCAAGTATCCGGCCCATGTTCCTTCTCTTTTCGGGGTACCTGATGGCGTAAAAAACCCTTACATAATACGAAAGAAGTCCTTTAAGCTCTTTTCTCTTTACGAGGTGCTGGATCTTATCTGTTTCGTAGAGTTTGTTGGTGGTGATAATGTCACGGTCGACACTAAAACCGCCTCCCAGAACAACACGGGGGCCGGCAAATTCCACCAGGGCCCCTTCTTCCCCTATGAGGATATCACCCTGGGTTACGTAGCTTGCGTATGCACCTCCCGTTGTTGGACCCGTGATAACTGAAAGGTAAAGGATACCTTCATTCTTGAGATCGAGCAGGGCCATGTTCATCTTTGCCATCTGCGCCAGCGACATGGGGCCTTCATTCATTCGGGCACCGCCTGAGGAGCATACCGATATCAATGGCTGTTTATGCTCTACGGCATAATCGACCGCACGCTTGAACTTTTCCCCGAAGACCGCCCCGAAAGAGCCGCCAAAGAAACGCAGGTCGGAAATCACCAACACTATGTCTTTGCCTTTGATCTTGGCTGTACCCGTGACCACCGCTTCCTTGGAAAAGGATTTCTCTTTGGTCTTGTCAAGGCTGTCTTTATAGCTGCCGAAATTATAAAAGTCGCCGTTCAGCATCTTTTTAAAAGAAAGGTCGCCTTCGATCTCCTTGAAAGTGTTTCTGTCGCACATCTTTTCGATGTGTTCCTCAACGCTGAGGTATTCGCCCTTACCGCACTTGGGGCATGCGTAAAAGTTGTCGTCATATTCCTGTTTGGAGATAAAGCCGCATCCTCCGGCAACCCTGAAAATGTTCTTATCCGGGTCCCATTGCTTTTCGCAGTTCACCAGCTCTGTATCTTCGATCCCTTCCTTCTCAAGGTGTGCCTTGATAAGGTGCATGATCTCGAAGTTCTCCTGCTCGACATTGATCGTCTTAACTTTATCGGGAAATTTTCTTTTAGTCCTTCTTTTTGCCAGCTTGTCGAGATCGTCCATGAACACGCCAAAGTGCAATACTTTTTCACGTCGTTTGGCTTTGAGCTTTTTAATGGTAGAGGGCTTGAATGACTTTTCACCCCTGCGGGATTTTGATATCCATTCGTTAAGAGTTTTTACGAGCGACTTCTTAATGACTCTGCAGGTATATTCATAGTCGTTATGGGCCCCTTTGGCAGGTTCAGGCAGCACTTCATCCACCATCCCGATCTCCTTAAGGTGTTCCACGCCGGGGCGCAGGATGTTGAGTGCATCCGGCAATATTTGTTCTATGTCTTCTCCTGCGGTTAGCCTGCGGTGGAAGATGATCCTGCAGCAGCTTTCAGGTGCTATCACGGAGTAGATGGCATTTTCGAGCATAAAGGCTTTGTCGGCCACCTGCATTGCCAGGGCGCCGCCACTGCCGCCTTCACCGATCACATAACTCACGGTTGGCGTGTTGGCATCACAGAACCTGCTGATAGAATCAGATATGAGGAAAGATTGTCCCCCCATTTCAGATTCCATGCTTGGGTCTCCGCCATAAGTATCTATTATGGATACCACCGGTATCCTGTTTTTTTCTGCTTGCGACAGCATTTCCAGTCCAAAGCCGAAGCCTTCGGGCTTCACCATGCCCGTGGCCTTGTTTTTCTTCCCTTTGCGGGGTTTTTCCTGTCCCAGGATGATACAGTTGATGCCGTTCACAGTGCCGGTGGCAGCGATCAGTGAAGGATCCGGTGAGCCGTAGTAAATGAGGTTGTCAAATACCCCTTCGATCACATCCGAGCTACGGATGCGCTTAGGGTGTCTGACGAGATCGTATCTCTCTTT
>QMPN01000418.1 GCA_003648575.1 Bacteroidota bacterium | reverse complement strand
GCCATGGATTTTTTGAGGATGGCGAATCTGAAGATTATCTGCTTCACATTTCAGCCGCATTGCAAAGCGACTTCGGAGATGCGCCTGAAGATGTGCTTGCCTACCCTTCCAACGGTGTGATCGGTGCATTTCCGACATGTATCACAGCAGGTGCCAACGGTTTTGTTGAACACCTGGCTAATGGAGCCGACCTGGGGCCTTCAATTGATCTTGAACTTGATGGCAATGCGGGATTATGCCCCTCATTTGCACCTTATGATGACGATGAGTGTTTTGCAGGCGGTGACGCCGGATTGCTCATGCCGGAGCCGTTCACAATTGTGGGTGGTGTAGTGGTAACATGTCCGAACTCTAACGGAACAAGCCTGGGATACCCCTGCGATACTGCTGTATGGGGTGCAAATGTTGACATTGACGTGAACAACTTCTCGATCACGCAGGCTGATGTTTTTATGAATGTACTCGTTGACTGGAGCCAGAATGGCGTATGGGGCGATACTGTATATTGTCCTGATGTAATGGTGCCTGAGCATGTGCTGCAAAACTTTGTAGTACCGATTAACTATTCCGGTCCCCTTTCAGGGCTATTACCTCCTGATTTTGTTATCGGGCCTGAACCTGGCTACTTCTGGTGCAGGTTCACCATTTCCGAGATGCCGGTAAATGTCCCCTGGGATGGCAACGGCTTCTTTGATGATGGCGAAACAGAAGACTATCTGATTCTTGTTGATACAGCCTCTTCGGGGGGTGAAGTAGAATATGGCGATGCACCCGACGGGGTGATGGCATATCCTTCCAATGGCGTTATCGGTAATTTCCCAACCTGTATGAACGTGCCGGCCACCGGATTCGTCTCCCACACTAATTTCGGGGCGATACTGGGCCCGATGGTTGACTTTGAACCTGAAGGGAATGCCGGACTATGTCCTTCCTTCACGCCTTACGACAATGATGAATGCTTCCAGGATGGGGATGCAGGGCTGATTTTCCCTGATCCATATACCATCCAGGGTGGGGTAGTGGTATTATGCCCTAATTCAGTAGGTACTTCACTCGGAAACGTATGTACAGATGCGGTATGGGGAACAAATCTCGATATCGACGTTTCGAACTTTATGCCCAGCCAGACTACCGGGTATCTTAATGTGTTATTCGATTGGACCCGGAATGGCAAATGGGGTGATATCGCCCAGTGTGTGGGTGCACAGGCCCCGGAGCATGTGCTGCAGAATTTTGTTATCCCGAATGGCTTTACCGGACCGGTTTCCGGCTTATTGCCGCCAAATTTCCTGATTGGCCCTAATGTTGGCTATGTATGGGCCCGCTTCACCATTTCTGAAGCAATGATGCCTGTTAACTGGGATGGCCATGGCTCATTTGAAGATGGTGAGTCAGAGGATTATCTGATTGATATCGGTTCACAACCGCCACCGGATGCTGAATATGGCGATGCCCCCGAAGGCTCAATGGGTTATCCTTCAACCGGAGTGCTGGGGACTTTCCCGACTTGTATAGGCGTTGGCGTGGCGAATCATTATGTGATCCACCACCTTGATGAAATGCTCTTCTTCGGGCCTATGAAGGATTTCGAGACTGATGGCAATGCAGGCCTCTGCAGCCCGTACAGTGTTCCTTACGACAATGATGAATGTTTCGTTGATGGAGATGCAGGATTGATCGTGCCGCCGTCATATACGATACAGCTTAGCGGAGGAACGTACAGCGTAGTGCCTTGTACCGCTGTTAGCGGCCTTCTCGATACGATCTGCCATATGGTGCGCTGGGGGACTGAAGTGGATATTGATGTTACAAACTGGGATACCATCGATGCCCTCGTAAATGTTGTGATGGATTTCAACCATGATGGAAAATGGGCTCTTGATAATACCACACAATGCAGCGGAACAATCGTGCCGGAGCATGTATTGGTTAACTTTGTAGTACCCGGTGGATACATTGGCCCCTTATCGGGACTTAACCCGCCACCTTTCCTGGCCGGGCCGTATGTTGGCTATCTCTGGACACGCTTTACAGTGAGCGAACAAACCGTAAGCGGTGACTGGGATGGCGTAGGTAACTTCGAGAAAGGCGAATCGGAAGATTACCTGCTGTATATCGACCTTGGTGAAGGAATAGGTGAAAATCCCTTCGATCAGGATCTGAACCTGCAAATATTCCCGAATCCAACCAACAATAGCTGTACCATCACTTATGACCTGCAATCATCCGCTGCAGTCAGTATTGGCGTGTATGACATACGCGGCAGCCTTATAAGGATGCTTACTGATGAGCAGACGGCAACAGGACATCAAACCCTTATATGGGATGGTGCCAATGATGGCGGGCAGGCAGTTGGTTCAGGTATTTATATTGTGAAAGTATCACTCGACAATGTTACTGTCGAAAGGGAAAAAGTGCTGATGATAAAATAGATTGAGCGATTGCACGATTGAGCGATGTAGCGATTTTCGAAGTGTTGGAATATCGCTGCATCGTTCATTTTATTTTTCATATCCACGGGCGATATGGTATGAAGCTTTATCAAAAAACAGCATCATCCGCCTTTCAAGCTCCAGGGCCATGTATATGCCGATGGGCTTGTTCCACATACCATGCGACAAGGCAAATTCCCATATGCACATACGGCTGAGGCTCAAAGCGCTGAGCACCTCACTTAATGCAAATCCTTCATTCCTGCGGTCCTGTCCCAGCTTCCTGTAGAACTTCTTGATATCCTTATTTGAATATCTGCCTCCGAGGAAGTCGCCGAACTGCCGGATTACATCATTGTTCCTTGAGAATAAGGCCTCCTGATCAAATTTTGCGTAAGTAGGGGTGGACTCTCGGCTTGTGACTTCATTCATCCAGCATTTAGTGATTATATCTGCGTTCTTTTCAACCAGGCGCAAGAGGTTGTCCGACAAAAAGTCATCGCTGCCCTGGCCGGTTTCTTTTATGCCCACCGACCTGGAAAAAGAATCGAGTATTGTCCAATATTCCTCTTTTGAACTGATAAACTTTTCTATGGCATCAACATTTGATCTGAAGGCCATGTCGGGCAAACTGCCGAACGGGAAAAAGTTCAATGCCAGAGCATCATCTCCCGCCATCAAAACCCCTCCGGTCCATTCAGTTTCGAAAGTAAGGTGCAAAAGGTCTCCATACATATCACTATTGCCTGATGATACATCAACCAGTGAAACGATCTTTCCGATAATACCTGTTTCCTCGACAAGTTCCCTTAAGGCAGCACTTTCAATGCTTTCCCCGGATTCAGCAAAGCCCATCGGCAGGCACCATAATCCCTTAAAGGGTGCATTCTTCCTCTTTACAAGGAGTATCTCACGGTCCTTCATCACGATGTTGGAAGCAACAGGGAGCGGATTATCATAATAATACACATTGCATTTTTCACAATAATCCCTCGGTGTATCTCCT
>QMPN01000417.1 GCA_003648575.1 Bacteroidota bacterium | reverse complement strand
GTTCTGACGGCGACGGGATCTGGTATGAAGGTGATGACACTCAGGCCACTTTTCGATGGAACGCATCCATTGACGGCTTCAGCACTTCATCAGATATCAATGTGGCAGTCAGGTTATATCCAAACGGAAAGATCGAATTCCTTTATGGCGATATTGTTATCGGCGATGATGTGTTGTGGGTACCGGGGCTTTGTGACGGCAATGAGGATGACATGCAATTCTCAGACTTCTATTTCGATGAGCTGCCACAGGCCAACAGCCTGTACGAGTATGAGCGCTATGATTATCCGGAAGGGCTGAGCATATCAGAAGGCGGCCTTATCACCGGCACGGTGCAACAGCCCGTAAACGGTGAAGCCATGACCTTTAAGGTCACCGACAATAACTTCGTTTACGATAAGAAAACTCTTCTCTTCTCAACAATGGGAATCCAGATAGTGGATTCAATATCTTCCGGTGGTGATGAAGTAATAGAATATGGTGAAATTGCTAACCTTAGTGTCGAGCTTACTAATCTCGAAGTCAACCCCATCACCAATGCCAGCATGACCATCAGCACGGATGACCCCTATATCACCATTTTGGATGACTATGAAAATATAGGCAACCTGAATGTAGGACAAATTATATTCCTTGAAAATGCATTCAGTTTTCAAGTTGCCTCTGACATCCCTGATGATCATCCTTTTGAGATAGAGACCAGTATCACAGGCATGAGGCAGATATGGGAAAGCTCCCTCTATTATGTCGCGTATGCACCTGTTATAGAACTCCTTGAGGTAGTTATTGATGATGCTGAGAATGGAAGGCTGGATCCGGGGGAAACCTGTGATATGCTGATCCATATTAAGAATACGGGTGGCAGCCGGGCTTCTATGGTGAACTGTGTTCTTGACTGTACGGATCCCAATATTACCATCAATGAAGATACATACTATGTTTCTATGCTTCATACCGACAGCAGCGCAATCCTTGTCTATAATGTAAGTGTAGATCCTGCAGCTCCCATTGGGCATGTTGTAGATTTCGATATCGACATGAGCGGGATTATGGGATTTGAAACCACTTTAACTTTCGATCAGCGCATCGGACTGACGGTAGAGGATTTTGAAACCGGGGATTTCCACCTCTTCAGCTGGGGTTTCAAAGGTGACCGCAACTGGATCATTGATGAAATGTATGCCTATGAAGGCAATTTCAGTGCACGCTCAGGCAATATCACACATCTGCAGCAAAGTGTTATGATCCTCGACCTCGAGGTGCTGGAAGCAGGCGACATCAGCTTCATGAGAAAAGTAAGTTGTGAAGATGATGTGGACAATAACTATGACTACCTTTCTTTCTACATCGATGATGCAGAGCAAGCACGCTGGGACAGTATCCTCGACTGGGAAGAGGTAAGCTTTCCTGTTGAAAACGGCTATCACAGGTTTGAATGGAGATACACTAAAAACAGCAGTGTAAGTGCAGGCCTTGATGCTGCCTTTATCGACTATATTAATCTGCCTTCATGCCTGGACGCTCTGCCGCATTTAACTTTCTATCCTGAAGAATTTGATAAAGCCATGTTCCCTGACGAGCAGGATACGGACACCCTCATTATCAGCAACCCGGTGGAAGGCGATATAGATTTCACTATACTGGTTACATCTGTTAAGGATACAAAAGGTGACAGCGTCAGGAGTATTGCCGGCTCATACCTTGAATGCGACCAGACAGAATTCAACAGCGGGGAACCATTCAGCTGGTCATTCACCCTCTATAATGGAAGCGATGACAGTGAATGGCTGCAAAACCTGAGCATACAGACTCCTGATGGAGTAGTGGTCGAGTCGGCAAGCAATTTCACCGGTGGCAGTGGCGGCGACCTTGAATTCAATGGCAGCTTTGGAAATGGCGCCCTGCTGAACTGGTATGGGGAAGATGCTTCAGGATGGGGAGTGGTTCACGACGGAGAGTATGCATTTGGTAATTTCAGTGGTTATATTGAATCAGGATTTGCCGAAGATGCTATCCTCGACTTTGTGATCACAGGCGATATCTATGGCAGCGAACCACATGTGCTCGAAGGAGAGATCACACTCAGCAACCTCGGCGGAAATGTACCCTGGATAAGCTGCGACATCTATGAGGGAACCACTGCAGGACAAACTGATAAGGAGATCATGGTCACTTTTAATACAGATGGCCTGGACGACGGACACTACTACTGCAATATTATTGTCAGGGATAACTTCCAGCACGAAAACATTATCCCTGTACACCTGCTGGTTGACACAGACCTGGGCAGCATTGAGCATGCAGGCTCAGCTATTCGACTGGATGTCTTTCCCAACCCCTTCAGCAACGAAACAAATATTATGCTTCAACTCACCGATCCCGATATTGTCAGCATAAAAGTATGTGACCTGGAAGGAAGGACCAGGGTCGTGCTGGCTGATGGCCTGAGCCTTACCGCCGGCCGACATTCGTTCAGGTGGCTTGCCGGCGAAGGGGCGGCTGTTGAAAACGGCATGTACTTTATCATTGTCGAATATGGCTCTGACAGATTGGTGCAAAAGATTATCAGGTACGAATAAATACCGCTGCAATGAAGGTGCCGTTGACCATATTAATAATCTTCTTTGGCATGCACAGCTTGCTTGCCCAGGAATTTATTAAGCCGGTACCAAAAAATACAGCACCTCCGCTTAATGCGTATGATTCGGTAATGCTTTCCGGCTTGCCGGAGCTTAAGGCCATCCCC
This sequence comes from Bacteroidota bacterium, assembly GCA_003648575.1. The sequence goes on along the minus strand of QMPN01000417.1, from coordinate 698 downwards.
ATTTTAAAAAGCAGTGAACTGCCATCTTTTCTTAACAATGCAGAACTGCCATATTACCGGCCGATATACCAGCAGGTCAGCTCGGAATGCGGACAGGTAAGCGGTATCGCATACAATTTTACTTATGAGATAAACCGGCTGCGCGACCTCCCTGCCAACCTGGAGGAGAACCAGTATCCACCACACTTCCCTTTTAATTTTATGAATGGTGGACATGGCTGGCATGGTGTAAGTTATTTTCACAGCTTTGAGATACTGCGGACACTTGGATGTCCGAGCGTTGAAAGCTATGGGGGTATGGCAGCCGGAGGGGATAGCAGGTGGATGACCGGCTACGACGATTATTACGATGCCATGAAGAACCGGATCAGGACCGTATACCAGATCAAGGTGGGGAGCCCGGAAGGATTGATGACATTAAAACACTGGTTACATAACCATCTGGATGGCTCTGCAATAGGTGGCGTGGCCTCGTTCTATTCCAATTCACCCTGGAACCCAAAACTCCTTGCCGACACTACTCCTGATGGTGGCAAGCATGTTATCGTGAATTGGAATGGAGACCCCACACATTCCATGACCATTGTCGGATATAATGATTCGATCAGGTGGGACTACAACAGTGATGGGCAGTATACCAACAACATTGATATCAACGGCGATGGCGATGTGAACATGAAAGACTGGGAGATCGGCGG
>QMPN01000416.1 GCA_003648575.1 Bacteroidota bacterium | reverse complement strand
TGGAAGACAGCAGGCAGTACGCAGTAGGCAGTAGGCAGTAGGCAGTAGGCAGTAGGCAGTACGCAGTAGGCAGTACGCAGTAGGCAGTACGCAGTAGGCAGTAGGCAGTACGCAGTAGGCAGTACGCAGTAGCACATACCAAATAACACATACCAAACAGCACATCCCACAAACAACATAAGATGAGAGCAGGAATATAGATCATGGGAAATACAAAGCTACATATCACTGTCCCATTATTGGATGAACTGGAAAACCTGCCTCAGCTATTTGAGAATATCCGGGCACAGGATGCAGAGGATTTCAAGGTTTTCTTCTGTGTAAACCAGCCGGATGATTGGTGGAATGATGAGGAGAAGAAGGTAGTATGTGAAGCTAACATGGCTTCAATGGAGTTTATTCAGAAACATGCAGGTTTTCCCGTTGTTGTGATCGACAAGTCCAGTAAAGGCAAGGCATGGATGGGAAAACAACTGGGCGTTGGCTGGGCCAGGAAAGTGGTGATGGATGCAGTGCTTGAAGAGGCTGGTCCGGATGATATTATCATTACCCTGGACGGGGATACCACCTTTAATAAAAATTATTTCAGCAGTATTCTGGAGAATTTCAGACAAAATCCGGATGCCGTGGGCTTGTCAGTGCCCTATTACCACCCATTAAGCGGCAGCGAGGCTGAAGACAGGGCCATTCTCAGGTATGAGATATATATGCGTCATTATGCCATCAACATATGGAGGATTGCGAACCCCTATCATTTCACTGCACTGGGGTCGGCTATGGCCGTTCCGGTCTCATCTTATAAGGCCATTGGGGGGATGACGCCCAAAAGGAGCGGTGAGGACTTTTATTTTCTGCAAAAGCTTGTTAAGTATGGAAAGCTGCTAACATGGAATGAGGAGAAGGTGTATCCTGCAGCCAGGTTTTCCGACAGAGTCTTTTTTGGAACAGGACCGGCTATGATCAAAGGAAGTAAGGGTGATTGGGACAGCTACCCTGTATATCATAAAGGCTTGTTTGATCAGGTGAAGGAGACATATGATGCCTTTACTGAACTCTATGATTCAGATCGCGATACACCCATTGGAAACTATTTGAGCGAGGTGATGAACCAGCATAACATCTGGGCTCCGCTTCGAAAAAATTCAAGAACAGTTGAGCGGTTTCGAAAAGCATGCACAGATAAGATCGATGGCTTAAGGGTACTTCAGTTCCTCAAACATAATCAGACAGAGCGTGGATATAAGGATGCGGAATGCTTGATTGAATATTTTGAGAATTACCGGCCGGATGTACTCAAAGACCTTGACTTTCTGGCTGCGGGCTTTAACTTTGATGAATTATCCGTTGAACATCTCAACGAGATCAGAAATATACTTGTGAAAATTGAAGAGGATTTTCAACGGAAGCATCACCATGAATGAGCTAATTACCATATTAGGTCCTACAGCTAGCGGGAAAACTACGGTTGCGGCTGCGCTGGCTGCAAAGATAGATGGAGAGGTGATCAGCGCCGACTCCAGGCAGGTTTATCGCGGTATGGATCTGGGTACGGGAAAAGATCTGGGTGATTATATAGTGAATGGCGCAGAGGTGCCGTATCACTTGATTGATATTGCTGATCCGGGGGAAGAATACAATGTTTATAGATTTCAACAGGATTTTGTAGCTGCGTATAACGACATCCGCGAGCGCGGTAAAAAAGCCATCATGTGTGGAGGAACCGGCATGTATCTTGAGTCGGTGATCCTGGGATATGAAATGTCGGAAGCACCCAGGAACGAGGATCTCAGAAAAGAACTTGAACCATTATCAAACGAGGAGCTGGTTGACAGGCTGCATTCACTGCGTGAAACACATAATGCTACAGACCTTGAGGACAGGGAGCGCTTAATCCGTGCCATAGAAATATCCTCGTCCCTCGTCCCTCGTCCCACGCACCACACAACGAGTATTGACATCCACAATATCAACCATTATGTTTTTGGTATTGCCCTGCCTCGTGAGAAGGTGCGACAGAGGATCACACAACGGCTTAGCCGACGCCTGGAAGAAGGCATGGTAGAGGAAGTAAAAAGCTTGCTTGATTCCGGCCTCCGGCCTGAACAGCTGGAGTTTTACGGATTGGAATACAAGTTTCTCACGCAGTATGCCACCGGGTTGATAAGCCATGATGAAATGTTCAGGCTACTGAACACAGCTATTCATCAGTTCTCTAAGCGGCAGATGACCTGGTTCAGGAGAATGGGGAAAAAAGGAGTGGAGATCCTGTGGATTGATGGGGAGATGCCCCTGGCAGAAAAGATTGAGACGATTGAACGATTGAGCGATTTTTGAAAGGGATAGAAGATTGAAGAAGTAAAAAAAAAAGGCCCCCGAGAATACGGAGACCTTATATAATTGAATTACAATATTCTAGTTTTCAACGATCATGTCAATATTGATATAATCGCCTTTTCCGTTAATGCTGTTTACTTTAATATATCCGTGCTTATCGTTCACGGTTTTAAAGAATACTACATCAGTCGCTTCCAGATTGTTAACTTCATCCTCAGTTCCTGTAAACGCAGGAAATGCATATGAATCTCCAATTGCATCAAATTCTGTAGCGTTAATGCTGGCCATTTCAAACATGGTATTGTTGAATGTTGTCCAACCTGCGGCAGCAAGGGCAAATACTGACTGTACATCTGAATTAGAAGGTGCACCGAAAGTAGACTTGTTTACAGCTCCCAGGTAAAATGCAAAGTCAACCGTTTCCTGAGCTGCTCCTGCTTGTGCTTTAGACATCAATGTACCGGTGGCAGAAGCTACAAAGCTTGGAAGAGCATCATTGAATGATCCTAATGATAAGTTCTTATATGAGGTAACAGTGGAGATGGTTGTAACTACGAAGGAAAGCTCTTTCATGACTCCGGCCTTATCAGTTACTGTGAATGACCATCTTTCTTCACCAACCTGTGTGTTGGCAATGAGATCCTGTTCCCAGGTGTAAGTAGCTTCATTAATATTATCATCTTCATATACCGTAGTTGGTGTATTATTAAAAGTACGAACCACGATGAAGGATGCAATTTTGCTGTTTGAATTCACGTTAGCAGAAGCATTGATCCCTACTTTAAAGGTGCTGCTGGGTGCCATACTAGCATCAGCGTCAGTGTAACCTGTTCCTCCAATAAAGGTCAAGACTGGTGTCATGTCAACTTCTGGTTCTTCATCTTCGTCTTTTTTACAAGATGAAACTACTGTGGCTCCTGCTAAGAGCAAAAGGCCAAATAAATAAATTGTCTTTTTCATAATCTTATAATTTCTGTGTTAATAATTAAATTGCCTTGTAATTATTCTCAATTGACTGCAAAATTACAAAAATATTGCCAAAATTTGTAGTTATCATAAATAGATGTGGGAAGTGCTGATTATCATCTGTTTATATTTTGCACTTTTTTAT
>QMPN01000415.1 GCA_003648575.1 Bacteroidota bacterium | reverse complement strand
CAGTTTGGTTGAATTCACTGGCTCACCCGATACTATCACCTTCACTGATTGGGAATGGGACTTCGGGGATGGAAGTACCGGCATTGGGCAAATTGTGACCCATCTCTATGCCACTTTCGATACCTTCGACATCAGGCTGGTAGTTTGTTCCGATACCGTAATTAAAACTCATATCGTACAGGAACCCGCATTTGCCTATGCCGGTAGCGATGAGACCATTTGCGAATATTACACCTATGACTTTTCCACTGCTACAACGCTGGCAACGGCCAGTGCATATGATTCACTGAGATGGTTCGGAGGATTGGGTTCGTTCAACGACCCGACACTACTGCATCCCATCTATACACCTGCACCAGGTGAGTTGGGAGCCGTACAGCTCTCTCTTATCTCCCTGGCAAGGATACCATGTTCCAACGACACCTCATTCATGATCCTTACTGTTTTTGACAGTCCGGAAGCCGACTTCACCTTCACACCCCCCGACTCGGTTTGTGTGGATGAGAATGTATTCCTGGATGCTGTTTCAACAACAACCATCGTGAGCTGGGTATGGGATATGGGCGACGGAAATAATAATACAGGCCAAAACATTATTTATTCCTGGTCTTCACCGGGCATATTCAATGTTACGCTGGCAGTAACTAACAATGAGGGTTGTACTGATACGGTCATCTATACTATACAGGTATTCGAGCTGCCCCAGGCTGATTTTACTGTATCACCGGGCAATTCCATATGTGCTAATGAAGAGCTCACATTTAACGGGACAAGTACAACGCCCATCCTCCAATGGTACTGGGATTTTGATGACGGCTCTTTTGCTAGCGGTCAAAACCAGACGCATACATACATTGCTTCTGGTATTTACAATGTTTCACTTATCGTATATAACGATAACTCATGCCGGGATACTATTGTACACCCTGTAACTATATTTGAACTGCCCACATGTGATTTTACCATATCACCCAACGACTCATCATGTGTGAATGAGCTGATCACCTTTAATGGAACAGGCACACCTGATATAGTAAGCTGGGATTGGGACTTCGGTGATACTTTTACCGGAAGTGGCCAAACCATTACTCATGTATATCCAAATCCGGGTACCTACGATATTAGGCTGATCGTAACCAACATTAATGGATGCCTTGATACCATGATACACCAGCGTGTGGTTGTTGAACCGCTGATCGACTTTAACATCACACCTTCGCCAAGTTGTGAAGGTTACATCGTTGATTTCACAGCCATTGGTTTATACAATTTCACTGATTATGTCTGGGACTTTGGTGATGGCTTCAACGATATTGGAAGGAATGTCAGTCATACCTATACAACAAGCAATACGTATACGGTTACACTAACCTTCTGTACTTCACAGATACAGCATGATATCCTTGTTAACCCACTACCTACGGCCTTTGCCGGACAGGATACCATCTCCTGTGAAAATGTGCCTTTTGATATTTCAACCTTGCCAATAGGCCCTGCAGCTACCAATTACAGTTCACTCCTCTGGTATGGAGGAACAGGAACCTTCGATGACCCTGCAGCTCTTGCTCCGGTGTATACACCTGGTTTGGGAGAGTTGGGATTCATCAACCTGTATCTGGTTGCTTATGGAATATCACCATGTTATAACGACACCTCATTTATGACCATAGAGATCATCGAAGGAGCATATGCCTTTGCCGGTAGTGATGAAGATCACTGCCAGGACCTGCCATTCGACTTCTCAACATGTACCCTGCCACCGACAGCATTCAATGAGATCTTCCGCATGTGGTCACATGATGGTACTGGTACCATCCCTGATCCAACAGTAGAAGTACCGGTATATTTTCCGGGACCCGGAGAAACAGGTATTGTGAACTTTACCTTCGTAGCTTCCAACGTGATCAACTGTGACTCTCTTGACGAGATGCAGCTGACCATTCACCCCACCTACTTCGAGGTGCATATGGATACCATCTGCTTTGGTGATTCACTACTGCTGCCGGGAGGATCCTGGGTATACAATACAGGAACCTATCACGACACACTATTCTCAGTATGGACGTGCGACAGCATTATCGAAAGCAATGTATATGAATGGCCGCAAATAGATGCAGATTTTACCATTGCAGCCAACGACTCGGTATGTATTGATGATATGGTGTTCTTTACACGTACAGGAATCGCAAACCTGATCGCATGGCAATGGGATTTCGGTGACGGAAACTTCTCCACCGACCTGAATCCTACACATTTATATCCAAGTCCGGGTGTTTATAATGTGATATTCTCTTATACCGACGACCAAGGCTGCCAGGATGAAACGATACACCAGGTATTTGTTTACAACCATCCGGATATCGACTTCTCGACAAGCGCCAGTTCTGCCTGTCTTAATTCTGACATTACCTTCACAGGTATCAGTCCTGATGTTATTCTTACATGGGACTGGGACTTTGGCGATGGTAGCACAGGCTCCGGACAAATTGTATCGCATACTTATACCACTTTCGGAGCTATGCAGGTAACGCTTTATGTGATGGCTATTAATGGCTGTCAGACTTCCATTACCAAGCCTATCTTCGTAGCTGAGCCACCCAATGCGGAATTCACCCATAACATATTAAGCTGTGATACCATACAGTTTACCGACCTTTCAACTGCGCCTTCAGGCTATTTCATTGTTGAATGGGATTGGAACTTTGGTGATGGAAACAGCTCCGACCTGCAACATCCGGCACATCCTTATGGAGCCGGTGGCCTGTATGATGTGACCCTGGTGATCACTTCCGATTCCAGTGGCTTGTTATGTTACGACAGTATTACCCACCAGGTGCTCGTACCCGAGCGCCCAACGGTATACTTCACCTGGAGCCCCGAGCTTACATGCCTGGGCGAGGTGACCACCTTCTTTGGCACCTCAGGGACATTCATACAAGAGTGGTACTGGGACTTTGACGATGGCAACTTTGCCAGCATTCAGAACCCTGAACATACCTATGCCGCAGCAGGACTATACGATGTCACCCTCTTTGTGACCGATGCCAACGGATGTACCGATACGGTAAGCCACCTTATCACCGTAGAGGAGCTGCCCGATATAGACTTCACCGTCAACCCCAACCCCACATGCGCCGGTGAGCAGACCGCCTTCAGCGGAACATCATCAGCAATAATAAACACCTGGCTGTGGGACTTCGGCGACGGGGGATCGGCCATCATACAGGATCCCATACATGTATACCTCTCAGCGGGGACCTATGAGGTTACCCTCTGGGCAGGAGATACCAACAACTGCTTTAACCTTACATCACAAACAGCCACTGTCAACCCCATGCCAACGGCTGACTTTACCAGTTCTTCGCCCGTATGCTCGGGCGATACCGTATTCGTCTATAACCAGAGCGTATCGCCCAACGTGGGCATCGCTGAGTGGATATGGGACT
>QMPN01000414.1 GCA_003648575.1 Bacteroidota bacterium | reverse complement strand
AGCACTTTATCACCCCACTGAAAAGCCTTCTTTCCTGATCACGGAAGCACTGCGGGGATATGGAGCAGTGTTGAAGACCATCAAGGGCCAGGAATTCATGCAAAAATATGATAAGCGGGGCTCGCTGGCACCCAGGGACATTGTAGCCCGGGCCATCGACAACGAGATGAAGCTTTCAGGGGATGACCATGTGTGCCTTGATGCCAGGCATCTCAACCAGAATGAACTGATCAAAAATTTCCCTCGCATCTATGCCAAATGCCTGAGCGTTAATATCGATATCACACGGGATATGATCCCGGTTGTTCCCTCAGCGCATTATATCTGCGGTGGTATCAAAGTAGATGAATATGCCAGGAGTTCCATCCAGAACTTATATGCCTCAGGGGAATGTGCTTCTACCGGATTACATGGCGCTAACAGACTGGCATCTAACTCACTACTGGAATCCGCTGTATTTTCACACCGTGCCAGTATAAATGCCATTGAGGAGGTAACAAGCATTGATTTTTGCGAAGAAGTCCCTGACTGGGATGCAGCAGGCACAGTGCTTAATGAGGAGATGATCCTCATCACTCAATCGCTTAAGGAACTGCGTGCACTCATGAGTAGTTATGTTGGTATTGTCCGCTCCGACCTCAGGCTTAAAAGGGCCCTCGACAGGCTGGAGATCATTTACCGGGAAACAGAAGAGCTCTACGACAGGTCTATACTTACAATTAACATCTGTGAATTGAGGAACATGATCAATGTAGCCTACCTGATCATTAAGATGGCAACCAAAAGGAAAGAAAGCCGCGGATTGCACTATTCCATTGACTATCCCAGGGATGCCATCGATGGCAAATCCATGCTGATGAACCATAAATAATAAAAGAGGAATATATCATGGCACTTCTGAAACCCATAAAAGGCATACATCCCAAAATTGGCAGCAATTGTTTCCTCGCCGATAATGCCACCATCATTGGCGATGTAGTAATGGGCGACGATTGCAGTGTGTGGTTCAATGCAGTTGTGCGGGGCGATGTAACCGATATCCGCATCGGTAACAATGTTAATATACAGGATGGTGTTACCATACATGGCACTTACCGGAAGGCAGCGGTTGAGATCGGAAATAATGTAAGCATAGCACATAATGCCGTCGTACACGGATGCACTATTAAGGATAATGTGTTGATCGGCATGGGGTCTATTATCATGGACCATGCCGTAATCGAAAGCAATTCCATTATTGCTGCGGGGGCTCTCATTCCAAAAGGCACAGTGGTGAAGTCAGGCAGCGTTTATGCCGGGGTGCCGGCAAAAAAGATCAAAAGCGTCGACAAAGAACTTCTTGAAGGAGAGATCGAGCGCATCGCAAGCAGTTATAATATGTATGCGGGCTGGTATAAGTAAAACAAAAAACCCCACATTTCAGCGGGGTTTCGAATCAAGTTTTAAAGTCTTTTTTATAAGCCCAATTTCGCTTTTACAAGCGGAAGCACATCTTCACCTGCCTCAAAGTACAGTACAGTACCCATGCTTACATCAAAAATATAGGTAAAGCCATTGGCTTCGGCCACTACTTTTATAGCTTCCCTGGCTTTGGTGATCAGCGGGTCGTACAATTCCTGCTGTTTCAACCCAAAGTCAGCCTCAGCATTTTGCTGAAACTCGGTAATGCGTGTTTCCAGGTCGGCAATTTCCCTTTCCTTGGTCTGTTTGATAATATCTGACATACCATCCACATTGTTTTGATAGTCGGTAACTTTACTCTGATACTCAACATACATGGCACCAATCTGTTCTTCGAGGGAACGTTGATAAGCCATCAGTTGAGCTTCAACAGAATCTTTCTCCGGCATCAACTCTATAAGTGCCTGGGAATCAATATGACCAATTTTAAGATTTGCCTGTGACCAGGCGATGGTTGCTGTTAGCATAAAAGCAACGATCAGTACTGTTTTCAAAATGTTTTTCATTTTATCAATATAGATTATAAATTTTCAATAATCACGCAAATGTATGGAATTATTCAATATGAACACAAAATATTCTTCAGATAAACAGAGTGTGGCAGAGGCTGATTTGCAGATTCCTGCAGGCTTATCTCTCTTTGTGCTGATCAATCATCTTATTGGCATTATTGCTGTTCCCGCGCTGCCTTCCTGAAGAGGTGGGAGAGCCACCACTGCTGGGTGCTTTTCTATCTGCACGCCTGACAGTTTGCATCACTGTGCCCACTTCATCCAGCACATCATCAGAAATATCAAATTTTGCTTTGGCGTACAGTATGGTCAGGCTTCCTGCTTTATCGAAAACAAATGCATAATTCAGTGATTCTGCAATCTCTTCAATTGCATTATAGATCTTTTCCTGTATGGGTTGGATCAGTTCCTGTCGTTTCTGGAAGAGGTCTCCATCCCTTCCAAAGCGCTGCTTTTGAAGATCTTTGGCTTCTTTTTCTTTCTGAATTATCTCATTTTCACGCTGCCTTTTCATGTCTTCAGGCAGGAGAACGGCTTCAGCCTGGTAGTCTTTGTAAAGTTGATCCACCGCCGCAAATTTTTCCTCTATCTCTTTTTGCCACTCAATAGAGAATTCATCCAGCATATCCAGCGCATCCTGGTATTCCGGGATGTTCTCAAGGACATAGTCCGAATCGACAAAAGCATATTTCTGTGCCATGGAAACTGCAACTACAGATAAGATCACGGCGATTGTTAAAATCAGTTTTTTCATATGTAAGTCCTCCAATATTTTATTTTTATATGTAAATACAAAAAACCTGCCATAAATTCGTTTAGTGATTAATCGATCGACTGGTTTATTGAAAAGTGGAATTGTCCGCCATTTGCTCCTGGCAGTCCCGGAACCTCATCAAATCCATATCCCCAGTCTAGCCCGAGCATACCGAACATGGGCAGAAATACCCGCATTCCGAAGCCTGCTGACCGGTAAAGGTCAAATGGACTGAACATCGGGTGGTACAGCCATGCTTTTCCTGCCTCTAGGAAAGCAAGTGCATAAATAGTGGCCGAGGGGTTCAAAGACAAGGGATACCTCATCTCCAGGGTATATTTACAATAAACGGTACCTCCAACATTTCTATCCTGATAATAGTACGGTGTCAGCGTTTCGTTACCATAGCCACGCATCCCGATGATCTCCCTGCCATCCAGGTTATTATAACCTGAAAGTCCGTCACCACCAAGGTAAAATCTTTCGAATGGCGTAATGCCGATCTCGCTGTTATAAGATCCCAGGAAGCCATATTTCAGCCTTCCCATGATAACAAATTTCGGGGCTACCTCCAGAAAATAGGTTGCCTCGAACTTCCATTTATGATATTCTATCCATTTATATTTTTCATTATCCGACATCTTTGTATAGTCGGCATCAGTGAAGATTGAATAGGGTGGTGTAAGCTCGACCGAAAAAGAGAGATTCGAACCGGTACGGGGGT
>QMPN01000413.1 GCA_003648575.1 Bacteroidota bacterium | reverse complement strand
GGTATTGATCCTGATCTTCTTTTCACGGCCATAGATATAGCCGAAACTCCTGGCAATGGACTCCAGCAAGGATTTGGCATCAGCCATGTCATTATAAGCATAAAGAGTACGCTGAGCAGCGATATATGATAATGCAACAACTGAACCCCAGTCGTTAATGGCATCCTTTTTATTCGCTACCTGAAGCATTTTATGAAAAGAAACTGCTGAAATATCCAGTGTTTTATGAAAGAAGTTATAATCCAGATCATTATACACCCTTTTCTTCCTTACGTTCATTGACATACCGATGGAATGCAGTACAAAATCTACTTTACCACCCAGGAATTCCATGGATTTGTCGAATACTTCCTCCATATCTTTGAGGCTTGTAGCATCGGCAGGAATGACCAGGGAGCCTGTTTTTTCGGCCAACTCGTCAATTTGGCCGAAACGCTGAGCAGATAAGGTGTTTGAGAGCGTAAATATGGCACCCTCGGCATGTGCCTGTTCTGCTATTTTCCAGGCAATGGACTTTTCGTCCAGTGCACCAAATATAATCCCTTTTTTTCCTTTCAGTAAGTTGTAAGCCATGACAATATCTTTATTTTTTAGCTAAAAGTTCTTTTGCCGTTGTCTTTGCAGCTTCACTCAAGTCTTCATTGCTGAGCATAAGTGCTATTTCATCTATCCGTTCTATGTCAGATAAACATTTAACTCCCGAAACTGTTCGATCATCAGCATATTTTTTGAACACTTTAAAGTGCTTTCCTGCCCTTCCGGCGATCTGTGGAAGATGTGTAATGGCGATCAACTGCATATTCGCAGACATACTATCCAGTAGCTTTCCAACCTTGGCGGCAATATCACCCGATACACCCATATCAATCTCATCAAGAATGATGGTCGGCAGCAGGCTTTTTCTGGTTATCAATGATTTGAGCGCCAGCATAAGGCGCGATAATTCCCCACCTGAAGCGATCTTAGTGATTGGAGCCGGCTTGCTCCCTTTATTGGCTGAAAAATTAAAAGAAACACCATCATATCCGGTAGAAGTAAGCTTTTCCAGATCGGAGATCATGATCTTAAAGATTCCATCTTCCATGCCAAGCCTCTCAAGGGTAACACGAATCTCTTTTTCGATAAGGGGAACTACATTTTTCCTTTTCTTACTTAACTCAGATGCCAGTTTAAGGCTCTCTTCGCCAGCTTTCTCCATTTCAGCTTTCAGCTTTGCAATATCTTCATCAAGGTTACTGATACCCAGAAGCCTGTCTTCGATCTGTGTACGGATCTGAAGCAGTTCATTAATATTGTTCACCTTATGCTTTTGTAACAAGGCATAGATCAAATCTATCCTGCTACTTACTTCTTCCAGGCGCTGCGGGTCATGCTGAATGCTTTCTTCCAGGCGTTCAAGCTCTGAAGCAACATCCTTCATCTCGATACCAAGGCTTTCTAGCCTTCCCTTAAGTTCTGAAACTTCCTGGTGATAGCCGGCAATTTTTGATAAGGAGGAGATCTGCCCGAGCAAGTTGTCCAGAATATTTCCATCTGATAGCGACAATGCCTGTGTTGCGTTAAAAAGCCCCCCTTTGATCTCTTCGGCATGCGACAGCAGTTTCAGTTCTCCTTCCAGTTTCTCGATCTCATCAGTCTGAATGGCTGCCGCATCCATCTCCTCGAACTGAAACTTCAGGTAATCCTCTTCCTCACGCATACCGGATTCTTTCTGTATCAGCAAATCAAGATCCGATTTAAAAGCGTTATAGCGAGTGTATGCATCAGAATACTTACTGAGAAGCCCTGTATTGGTCGCCAGGTCGTCGAGGATTGCCAATTGAAAGCCCAGCTCATTCAACATCAAGGTCTCGTGCTGGGAATGTATATCTACAAGCTTTTCACCCAGGGTTTTGAGCACCGGTAAGTTTACCGGCGTATCGTTAATGAAGGCTCTTGACTTTCCCTGTTTGTTGATCTCCCTTCTCAGAACAGTAAGCTCTTCATAATCAAGCTCGTGTTCTTCGAAATAGCTTTCCAGGCCGTAATCTTTCACAAGGAAAGTGCCCTCTATTACACATTTGCTTTCCTTATCGAGCAATACATCAGTATCGGCCCTTTTCCCAAGAATAAGGGAGAGTGCACCTACCAGGATGGATTTCCCTGCACCTGTTTCACCTGTGATCACAGTAAAGCCATCACTGAGATCCAGTTCCAGATGCTTGATCAGGATATAGTTATTTATGGAGAGCTGTTTAAGCATGATAGCCCTTGTTCATCAATTCATGATGTCCTCATACCTGGATGAATTGGCAGGGTCCAGTTTCTTCAAAATATTCATGGCCCTTGTTTTTTCAGTAGCTGATCCTTCAGAAAAGACGTTGATAAATTCGTCTGCTTTAGCATCCATAACCAGCTGGAGAACAAATAGGTTAGGCCAGCTTTCTTTGAGTTGTACCAGGTAATCGAGGCTCTTAAGAATGGTTGCCCTGCCTTTGTTGGCATCGCCATACATCACATCAAGACCTAGCCGGTGATATTCATACATGAACTTCCTGATAGACTTATAGGATGGATTCATATAGTTTTCAACCAGCCAGAAGCGGTTTTTCTGACTCTCGAACGACTTCCATCCGCTTTCACCCGAACTTTGTGCTGCATTCACGATATTTTCTGCCTTTTCAAAATAAGGTGTTCCTCCATAGAGGGTAAAGGAATCGAAATCTATACCCAGGAAAATGTATACATAATACGCCAGGGTAGACGTAAGATTTGAAGTGAATGTATTTTCAATAAAATCAAGGGGTTGATATTCTACATAGGTGAATTTAAAGTTCTTGTCGACATAATTCATCATGGTAGAATTGTAGGCGGAATTGAAAATAGGCCTCTTTAAGGCCATATTCAGGTCTGCCTGGAATTCATCGCTGGATATCCTTGCACTTACATTAATCAAGATAGTACACTCAATACGTTCTTCTATACCGAAGCTATAGCTAGTCCACTTCCGGTTATTCATGAACTCGAAAACAGCCGTTCGTAAGGTTTCGAAAACCTTTTTATCCGTTCCCTCTACCTGCTGTGTATTGATCTGTACATCACAATATATTTCCTGAGTAAAAACCTGCATCGATATGAGCAGGCTGATCAGAAGTATGCCTATTTTTTTGTACATCTTATTCATGATAAGCATAAATAATTAATCCGTTAAATCCTTGATCTTGTCAACGATGTCAGCTGCTACATCAAACTTTAGTTTAAGTTCGTATTCTTGATGTTTGAGGTCACTGCTGATCATGGTAACCTTATTTGTTTGTCCTCCAAAGCCTGCACCTTCATCACGAAGGGAATTAGCTACAATTAAATCCAGGTTCTTTTTCTTTAATTTCTTTTCTGCATTAGCCAGCAGATCTTCTGTTTCAAGGGCAAATCCAACAAGAAATTGCTTTTCGTTTTTCATTTTGCCCATTTCTGCCAG
>QMPN01000412.1 GCA_003648575.1 Bacteroidota bacterium | reverse complement strand
TACGGTACAATAGCCTTCTGCGAAATCTGTTGCTGTTATTGAATGGATCAGCGTACCATTGATATAGTAGTCCAAATCATCTCCAGCAGCTACAATAGAAACTATATTGGAGTTACCCAAGCCTGAATTAATAGCTGAACTTGTTAGCCAGCCTGTCCAGTCAGTTAGGGTTCCATTGACATATTTAGCATACCACCATGAACCGTTCTGTGTTATGGCAAATGCATATCCGTTCTGTGTGCCCACATCGTGCAAGCCGTCTGAACGTACCAAACAGCCTAAGGTGTTGCCTATTGTTCCACTGGATTCATGCCTGGTGATTTCGAACTCAAATACGAAATCATCGAACATCATATCATAATATGCGGAACCATAATTTGCTACAGAATTACCGTCCATCACCAGGTTACCATCGTATACTGACCAACGGTCACCATCGGTGATAAAGTCAGCTGGCATTCCATCTTCGAAGTCTAAATAGACGCCGTCAAATGGTGGAGGATCGGTTGCCCATGTCAGTAATACATCTTTGGTATCTTCTATGTTTTCAGCATAGAACTGTGCAGGGCCAGGGAAACTATCACATGGATAGTAGGTCCACTCGTACTGCATTTTTCCTGATATGCCTGTGGAATATACTGCTGCTACTTCTGCCATATAGGTTTCGCCAGGTACTAATACCTCACCATTGTCGCCATACTGGTAGTTAGTAGTGTCGCGGTCAGTGATGAACACATATTCGTGCCATACTTTGTAATACTCTAACATGCGGTCAGAGTATTTACTTTCGCCTTCAGTTACTGCTACGTTATCTACTGCTACGTACCAGTTCCATCCATTAGATACATAATGGAATTGTACTTGGAAGTCAGCATTTGCGTATTCTGTTACATCAATCATTTCATGAATGGTTGGTCCCCATGGGAATGGGCCTGAGTCTGCCTCTGAATGGAAAATATTTACCCAGTCATCGCCATCAAATACATCAACCTCGAAATATTCATTGCTAATATATTGATAGATATAATCAAACTCAACATATAACATATCTGCATTCTCCGTGAACTCAATAACAGGTGAAATCAATAATTCATCCATCGTTGATCCACTTCCTGCTGCATCTGAATCTGCAAACATAAATGGTGTTCCATCTAGTGTGTTACCGTTATCATCAGTTATCCATGTCCAGGTAAAGGCATTAGAGCCTCCAACAACTACTGTCCATGTGTCTGGTAAGCCTTCATTGAAAGTTTCCAGGAATGGCTCAAATGGTACAACACCTCCTACACCCCAGGTTGCATAGCCCATTGGTGTTACATATAAATCTACAGGTGGAGCTAACAGCTCTATCAGCATAAACTCAAAGTAACTCTCGTCGAAGATATCTACTCCGCTTACATTGATGTCTGCAAAACCATTCAGGTGTACATAGATGTCATAGGTTCCCTTGCGGAAGTCTGTCCAGCTATGAATACCGGAAGCATCTAATTCTGCTTCGAATATATATGGAGGATCTGTTATCTCACTTACATTGGTAAAGATAACATCGGTTCCTTCAGGACTGTCGCCTGAATTGGTAGTCACCTCAACGGTTACTAAAGTCTCCATGTCTTTGTCAAGACAATTTGAAAAAGCAAACGCTGATGCATTGAAGTCATATACTACTTCTACTGCCCATTTGTAAACACCCCAGTCAGCTGTGCCCCAAGTGTTGTCAGTATAGGTCTCGTCTAAGGTGAAGCCCTGGAAGACCATGTCTTCTGCGCCTCCGTAACATGGGCCACGATATACGTTGTATCCGACAATACCTGCACCTCCATCATAAATCTCGATATTATCAAGACGATATGATGTAGTTGCACCATCACTATCTCCATTAAATTTAAACGCTATATACGCATCGCCAGCATATGCTGCAAGACTTACAACGCCTGAATTTACCCACGCATGATTAGGATCATCTTCTCCGGCAATATTACAACTTAGTTCTACCCAGGTAGCCGCTTCTATATCGGTTCCGTCAAAATCAGTTGAAATATATACTGCGAGGCCATCATGGTTCCAATAAGCCTGTGCACTTTCGAACTTCAGTCTCGGATCACTCATATCATCCAGATTGATTACAGGGGTAATCAGATAGCACTCATTTACTTCACCCGAATTATAAGATGTTGCCTGTGCATATAAATTACCACTATATGATTTTCCTCTCCAAACACGATTGCCAACTGTTGCTACATTCAACCAACCAGGAATATCTATATCCACATTGTTGCTTTGACTTTCAAAGTCTTCGAAAATATAGGTTTCGCGTGTGCTATTATTGATCACGTCATTAAAGACATAATATTCAACTCCTTGAGCAACTTTACCAGGACTGTCATAGGACTGAATACATTCAGCAAACGATCCTTTTTTCTCAAGACCAATCTCTTCTGCTACAGCATAGTCCATAGCTTTACCATTAGGAACAACCGTAAAGTAATCCCATGCTACTTCAGAAGTAACTGTTGATTCATGTGTAAATACTCCACAATATCCTGTAGGATATGAAGTAACTGTTGTGTGTGTTAGTACACCATTAATAAAGAATTTAACAACTGTACCTTCTGCTTCTACTGTTACAACATTGGCTTCGCCTAATCCTGTATTGATAGCAGATGATGTTAACCATCCTGACCAATCAGGAAGATCGCCATCTGTTAAGGTTCCAAACCAGTATGAACCAGTTGCAGTTATAGTAAATACTAATCCTGTTGATCCATCACCGGGTACAAGGTGCAAGAAGTCATTTGCTCTTACATATACACCCATTGAACCACCTTCGCTACCAGCATTACGCTGCATACTTACTTCGAATACATAATCAGTATATTCTTCATCATAATAAGCTGAACGCCATACATTGGCTCCTGCGGTTGTGTTCTTCATGAATCCGTCTGAAACTCCCCAGTCAGCTGTTGGGTCGTCAAGCATCATGCCAGCGGGCATGTCGCCATCTTCGAAATCGAAGTCGACGCCATCACCGCCGCCGCCGCCCTGGCCGCTCCAGTTAACCAATACTGAATTATCATTGATCTCTGTAGCAATTACTTCACCTACAGGATATGGGAAGTGCAATAATTGGAAATCCTGTGATACAGTCGTACCAAAATCTATTAATACACCTACTACTGTTTCTGAAGCATATCCTGTTGCACTGGCTACATAATCATAGGTGCCTGCTACAACTTCGCCTTCATAGTATCCATCTACATCTGTTGTGAAGAAATATGGATCACCTGTAGCTACCATTAATACCTGGGCACCTTCAATAGGATCGCCTGTGGCAAATTCAGTTACATATCCGTTTACATATCCACCAGGGGTTACGGTTACATCGTCACATACCTGGCAGGATTGTGCTTCACTCTCATAGAAGTTAGTGATACAGTATTCGTAAGTGGCTGCACCTAACTGC
>QMPN01000411.1 GCA_003648575.1 Bacteroidota bacterium | reverse complement strand
TATATTCCTTTTCGCCGGCCTTTGACTCTGTATTTCTTGTGATTCCTTCCGGAATATTGTCCGAATTGATTACAAGACGTTTCAGTTTATTGGTGAAATGCAGCGAATTATCATTGGCAATGCTGGTAAAACTTTCCTTGTTGCCTTTATATTCAAGTTTGAAATCAATCTGGGTGTACACCCTGATCTTTCCTGTTACAGGATTGAACTGTACAGGCCTAATCTGTGTATAAGCCAGCGGAATACCCCTCAACAGGGCTACGTTGGTGATTTCAACAATGCTTTTTGGAAAAAATTCGTCTTTGTTATAAATTTCATCATCGATCCAGAATTCAGGGTCCGGGGCACCGTCGGTATCCCAGGCAGGTTCCAGTGCCGGATGGATCATATAAGCATCGTACTCAACGTATGATGAGTTAATGATCACAATATTTCCTTCGGCTCCCGGAGGCATGGCGATCACCTCGTTATGGGCCGGCAGGGCAGGAGCTCCAATCTGTCCCATCTGGGCAAAGCCTTTGATGTGCAGGAACTGGTATCCGATACCGTTCACACTGGTGTTGGCAATATTCGCTCCGGGGAAGTAAAAGTCGATGTTGTAATACTCCTCACCGCCATTGGCCGTTTCCCTGGCAGGGAGTGTGTTGAAATGATCTGCATTTTGCAGGATGCCATTTTCAAACGACAGATATGCGTTCAATTGTTGGCCATCTGCTTGAAAACTAACCGTGATAAGAAGGATCACAGAAATAATTGCAGCGTAAAATTTGTGTCTTTTCATGGGTTTATGCTTTATTTGGTCTTTTTAAACATCTGAATATCAGCGCTTAAATGGTCATTAAGCAATATTCATAATATGGCTAATATAAAACAAATTTGAAAAACGTACTTATATATATATAATTTTAGTTATAATTAGCCTTAAAAATAGGTATTTTTACTTAGTCTACTCTTTTATACTCGGGAAAAGTGAATATGTTGCCTTTTTCCCCGAAAAGAATAACTTTGTTTTTGATAATTCCGGACAGTTTAGCATGAAAAAAAGAAAGATAAAACGTGAAATTCCGCGGGGGCAGATCAATGAGAAAACGATCATGTTTTCGCGAAATTTGCTTGAGCCGGGTACAGAAAGGTATAAGAAATATTATAACGAATTTCCTGAACATGAGGGGGCTGACAATAATTTTAGGTCGAAGCCCGGGCTGCTTGATGAAGGATCGGCATTTTATGACCCTTTCACTTTTAATGCTTCAAAATCCATATTCGAATCAATCATTGCTTTCCATGATATTGTTGATGGAGAACCGACTGAAAATAAGGTGGAGGTAGATCCGGAAAGGCTGGCTTCATCTATACGAAAATGGATAATGAAAGAAGGGGCGGTATCTGTGGGAATTACTGAGACCCGGAATTACCACTGGTACAGTATTGTTGGAAGGGGCAAAGATTTTGGGCAGATTGCTCAATTACCTCATAGCCATGCCATTGTTTTCACCGTTGAGATGGATAAGGAAATGATGGATACAGCTCCATACGGACCTGTAGTTTTGGAATCTGCACGTCAGTATATGCATGCGGCTGTCATAGCTACAGAGGTGGCCATGCACATTAGAGAACTCGGCTATCATGCCCGTGCCCATATCGACGGGAATTACCGTGTGGTATGCCCACTCGTTGCCCGTGATGCAGGCCTGGGAGAGATCGGCAGGATGGGTTTGCTGATGACCCCTGAGTTGGGTCCCAGGGTGCGTATAGGTGTGGTTACAACAGACCTCCCCTTAGCGGTATCTGAAAAAAAAGAATTTCCTGATATGATAGCCTTCTGCCGCATCTGCAAAAAATGTGCTGATGTATGTCCTTCGAAAGCCATTCCGCATGATGATCGTCGGGAGATCGATGGTGTGAAACGCTGGCAGATCAACCAGGAAGCATGCTATACCTTCTGGTGCATTGTCGGAACCGACTGCGGAAAATGCATGAGCGACTGTCCGTATTCCCATCCGGATAATCTCTTCCACAACAGCATCCGTTTCCTTATCCGGAATTTTCCGTTTCTCAGGCGGCCGGCAGTGAAACTGGATGACCTCTTTTACGGCCGAAAACCAAAGTCTAAACCAATCCCTGACTGGCTCAAGTCCTCAGAGAAATAACGAAAATCGAATAACGAATATCAAGTATCGAATATCGAGTATCGGATATTAGTATTTAGGTGTGATGTCCATGTTATAGAACATGAATGCCCACTGGTCAGCAACATTTTCAATGATCTTCGCAATCGGGGTTCCTGCACCGTGGCCTGCCTTGCTTTCAATGCGGATCAGGAGAGGGTTGGGCCCGGTGTTTTTCTCCTGCAGCGTAGCGGCAAATTTAAAGGAGTGCGCAGGCACAACCCTGTCGTCGTGGTCTGCCGTAAAGATCATCGTGGCCGGATAGTCAACCCCGCTATTAATATTATGCAGAGGGGAATAGCCAAGCAGGTAGCTGAACATGCTGCTGTCTTCTTCGCTTGTGCCATAATCAGTGGCCCATGCCCATCCAATAGTAAATTTATGATAACGAAGCATATCAAGCACACCCACCTGAGGGAAGGCTACCTGAAACAGGTCGGGTCGCTGGGTCATACAGGCTCCTACCAGCAAGCCACCATTTGATCCTCCCATGATGGCCAGCCTGTCTTTGGATGTGTATCCTTCACTGATCAGGTATTCTCCAGCTGCGATAAAGTCATCAAAAACATTTTGCTTTTGCATTTTGGTACCTGCATCATGCCATTCCTCTCCATATTCTCCTCCTCCGCGGATATTGGCCAAAGCATAAACACCACCGTTTTCGAGGAGAATAAGGTTGCTGGTGCTGAAATAAGGAGTCAGGCTGATATTAAAACCTCCGTAACCATAGAGAAGCGTTGGGTTCGTCCCATCGAGTTCAACACCTTTCTTGTGGATGATGAACATAGGTACTTTGGTACCGTCCTTGCTGGTAAAGAATTCCTGCTTGGTCACATAATCACTGGCATCGAAATCGATCCCTGAATCAAAGAAAACTTCGCTTTTATTCTCGTCAATATCCAGTTTGAATACCGTGGCCGGGAAAGTAAATGAGGTGAAGCTGTAAAAAGCAGTATTCTCATCAAATAATCCGGAAAGACCACCGAAAGAACCGATGCCCGGAAGTTCAAGCTCACTGATTATCTCTCCTGTCAATTCGTGTATGTAAACCTTTGAGGAAGCATTTTTCATATAATCTGTGATCAGTTTTCCGCCGATCATTGAAACAGTCTCCAGTACTTCTTCCTGCTCAGGGATGATAACAACCCTGCCTTTTCTTTTCATCGTTTCGTATGCATATACCATACCTTTAGGAGCGCCTTCGTTGGTCTTGACGAGGAGTTTGTCATCGATATTTCCAATTACATCATAATCATTGTCAAAGCCTTCAGCCAGTTTAACGAATTCACTTTTTTTCCGACTCAGATCTTTA